>JBFJON010000273.1:0-3603 GCA_041617575.1 Nitrospirales bacterium
ATTGCATAAGAAATTCAGATTTTTTCCACAACCTGCCCTGGCCACATTTTCTTTATTAGATGTCAACTTCATCATCGTGGCAGCTTGCTGAAGTGCCCCATTATTAGCCTATTCCTCCTCTGTTGAATTATAGTAAACCATCTGCCATCACAAGACAGCCAATCGTCACTATTGGGAATAAAAAATGTGGGTCAACAATGAATTTAGAAGACGAATTTTGCGATATTCTAAAGAAGGCCCGCTTTGGACAAGAGCATAGTCTCAAGGCCCTCGCGGAACTGACTCATATCAAGCCCTCAGACCTGGAAAGCCTGGAGAAGGGCTAGCGCCTACCAACTAAGGCCGAAATTCAACACATCTGTCAGGCCTTGCACTTGAGATTACATTCTTTAGTGGCTATCACGCTTGACGGCTGGGTTCCACAACCTCAACCAGAATGGACAACGAAAGATCATCTGGTTGAAACGATTCGTGGCGATATTGGCGGCTATGAAGTCAAAGGATATCTTCTTACAGATCCTGGAACCAAGCAGACCCTCATGATCGACACCGGGTATAATGCTCAACAAATGCTGGCAACGATCAAAAAGCGAGAGTTGAACTTAATCGGTGTGGGATTGACCCATGGCCATGCCGATCATGCCGGAGGCTTGGAAGAAATTTTGGCGGAATGGCCGGTGCCGGTCTATTTGGGCAACGGAGACTTTGATTTGCTCCCATGGAAACCCAATCCTGCCTCGTTAAAGATACCGACCGACCATCACATGATTGCGCTCGGGGAATTAACGGTGGAATGCCTAACCTCTCCCGGCCACACACCAGGTGGATTTTGTTATCTCACCACACGAAAAGGGCAAGTTCTTTGTTTTGTGGGAGACACCCTGTTTGCCGGATCGGTTGGCCGATCCAATCCGTTTTCTTTGTACCCTCAACACCTGCAATCGGTCCGTCAAACTTTGTTACACTTAACTAAAGATACCGTCTTGTTTCCTGGCCACGGTCCTTCCACTACGGTGGCGGAAGAGCAGATGAACAATCCCTTTGGATAACCTACAATTGGACTAACATCCCGTTTCATCGACGAGATATTCATGACCATATCCGATCCTTCCCAAGATGATCCCCGTTTACCAGATGACCAACAACTGGATTCGACGGTACGTCCTCCAACCGATCCTTCTTTATGGGATACTTCAGAATCCACTCCTCAAGGTTCTCTGATCAGACCCATCTCGACAGAAGATGTCATTCGGCAACGTGTGCCGACCAATCCTGATCGCATCACCTGGCTATCCAAGCCCCCTTCAGAGAACGAACAACGGGAGTTTTTGTCTTATCAGGAACCTCTCCCACCACCCAGTACTTTTTCGGCTTGGGGCCTGCCCATCCTACTTTTCGGCCTCACGGTGTTTACCACGCTGTGGGCTGGCGCCTACCAGGTAAATACGAAACCAGTTACAGGAGCCTGGGACTTTCTGACAAAATATCCTGATTCTTTGTTTAATGGCTTACCCTTCGCAGCAACCCTCTTAGGCATTTTGGTCATACACGAACTGGGACACTACGTGCTCGCGCGCATCCATCGTGTGCCGGCGTCTTTTCCCCTTTTCATCCCTGGACCGCCACAATTCATCGGGACCTTCGGGGCCGTCATTCGCATGCGCTCCCCCATAATGAAACGGCAAGCGTTGTTCGATATTGGCGTGGCCGGCCCAATTGCAGGATTTATTGCCGCTGTGGTTGCTGTAATCGTTGGACTCTCATTTTCATATGTCGTTCCCAAAGAACATGTCTTCGGCCTCCAACTGGGAGAACCACTCCTTTTGCAAGGATTTGCCTGGCTTATGTTTGGTCCTATTCCACCTACACACGACCTGGTATTGCATCCGATTGCCTTTGCGGCATGGTTTGGATTTTTCGTGACCGCTATCAATCTGTTACCTTTGGGACAACTAGATGGTGGGCATGTGGCATTTGCGGTTCTCGGGCGGCAACAACGGCAGTTGGCCTATGTCACCGTTCCAATTCTTATTTACTTGGGCCTCACAGGTTGGCCTGGATGGATTGTCTGGGTGGGGATGGCAGGCATTGTGGGGCTAGCCCATCCTCCGATCACCGACCCGGAAATCGGACTAGGAAAAGGCCGACGGTGGGTGGCCTGTGGAGCCCTCATCATTTTTATGATCACATTTGCCCCAGTTCCTTTTTCGGTAGGTTGATATCTGATAGTCTTCCTTTTCTACATAAAGTCCTAATCCAGATTTTTTTGTCTTTGGCAAAATCACTAAAACCAGATCTGAACACTTTTTCTACTAACAGGATCTCTTCAAGATGGCATTTCAGGATTCCAACATAGGCACCTACATTCAAGAGCAGCGTTCTAATTTTGAAGATAGGTTAGGGCAGATGGTGGAAATACCCTCTGTAAGTTCAGACCCCGATAGAGCATCAGATATGCAAAGAATGGCTGAATTGGCTGTTGATCATCTAGAACAATTCGGCGCACGTGCCGCGATCGTTACCACCAAAGGGTATCCCAGTGTAGCCGGAGAATGGTGGGCAGGCCGGCAATACCCGTCAGTGACCATTTATAATCACTTGGATGTTCAGCCGGCTCTGGAACCGGAATGGCGGCAATCGCCATTTGCCTTTCACAAAGACGGCGACCGATATTGTGGCCGTGGTACGACCGATGACAAAGGCCCGGCACTTTCTGCTCTTTTTGCTGCACGATTCGCGAGGGAGGCTGGCATTCCTCTCAATATTCGTGTGCTCTGGGAATTGGAAGAAGAAATCGGGAGCCCCAATTTTTCCGAAGTCTTACAGAATCGCAAAACCGTTCCCCCTTCCGATTCGGTATTGGTCTCCGATACGATCTGGGTCGCGAAAAATCGTCCCGCCCTGTCCTGTGGATTACGGGGTCTGTTAGGGGCTCGCTTAGTCCTTCGCACTGGGGAAACCGACGTACATTCAGGCCTCGTTGGTGGCGGAGCTCGCAATCCATTAGCAGAATTATGCGATGCTGCTTACTCATGCGTGGATGCTAAAACCGGACGAGTGAAAATCCCAGGTTTTTACGATGATGTGGTGCCACCCTCTCGAACGGAATTGAAGGACTTCGTGGCCTCAGGCTTTCAAGTACGGAAGTTTAAAGAAGCCTATCAACTGCGCTCGCTACGAACCTCAGACCCCAAAGAATTGCTCAAGCGCATTTGGTCCTGGCCAACTTTTGAAGTGCATGGCTTAACTGGCGGACACACAGGACCTGGCCTGAAAACCATTGTTCCCGCTTGGGGAGAACTCAAAGTCAGCATGCGTTTAGTTCCTAATCAGAACCCCCAGAAGATCTTTCGTCTGTTAAAAAAGCACCTCCGTGAGCGCAACCCGGATATCGAAGTGATCAACGATCAGCATCGATTTCGCGGCCTGTCGATGGAGTACGCTCAACTCGAGGACGTGGTGAAAAAATTTACCGCGTTTCAGCAGGCGCATCAGGCGCTCGAATCCGCGCGCGAAATGCTGGACGAAGACGACGCCGAGATGCGCGAGCTCGCGCCGGAGGAAATCTCGGAAAATATCGAGAAGATCGAAAAACTCGAAGTC
>JBFJON010000274.1:0-3593 GCA_041617575.1 Nitrospirales bacterium
AAGTATTCACAAGCGACCGCAAAAAATTCGGCTTCATTTTTCAATCCATACGGAGTGATATCCGAGTGCCCGGCCCGGATGTATTCCATTTCTTGATGTATCAGCTTAAGCCATGGGGCGACGACAGATTGTGGCAAACCAATCGAAGGTACGCCATCGACCGCGCCGTCGGTTTTATCGAGTAGATGCGTGAACTCATGAATGCCCACGTTTTTCCGATCCCGGCCCGCACGAAATCCTTGCAACAGCTCAGGCTTGGAAAGAATCATCATGCGATTCATCGCTTCGCGCCCGACCATGCCCAGCACATCTCGATCCCCCACACGCCCAATTTCGTATTGTTCATTAAAGGTTGTCGGATAAATGAGCACCTCACTAATTTGGTCCCATTCCCAACCCGGAAATCCGAAAATGGGAATAATGGCACTCGCCGCAACCAACACACGGACCGTGTCATCGACTGAAGTTTTGATGCCGGTGATTCGTTTTTCAGACAGAAAGATCCGCACTTCCTCTCGAAAACGATCCTTCTCTGATTTATTGAGTGCCTGAAAAAACGGTACCTCCTGTTGTAAAACGTTTTCCCAAGATGGCGGAAATGGCTGTTTCCGAAGGACCGCTCGACGTCGTTCTTTCCGGGTTAGAAACTTATACAGAAACAGGCCCACAAAAAAGCCATGAGGATGTGGATAACGATCTCCGAAGTCGCATGTCTCCCAGCCAACCACATCATGAGGAGAAACAAAAATACGATGCCGGAAAGGAATAAGGATAAACGGCGGGTTAGTTGTTCTTGTCGACGACGTGCGTTCATATTAATCGACCATTGTAACAGGTAGGGGAATGACTCTCCTTTGTGCGACGTTTTTCACATGGGGCTCTAGATAATTTGGCAGATGCATAGCATAGGTGAGTAACAATGGGGAGCTTGGAGCGACATGCAAAATGGGCCAACCATTGCATAGTAAACTAGAGTTTAATCTGCATAATGGGGTATAGGATATTGGCGCTCTAAAATTTGTTCTATGGTTAACGATGAGAACATAAGCAGAAGTCCTTCTCCGGCGAAAATCGAGGCGCTCCCATGGCACACACTTTCTGCTGTGGAGATTGCCCAACGGTTGAGCGTTGATCCTCAGACCGGCCTGAGCGCATCCGAAGTCCAACGACGGGCGAACGCCTACGGCCCAAATGAAATTCTGGAGCATCCACCCTGGAGTCTATGGTGGATGTTCTAGGAGCAATTCACCGATTTCATGATTCTGGTTTTGATTGCCGCTGCAATCATCTCAGGAACCATCGGCGAACCGCTGGATTCCCTCGCCATTGTCGTCATCGTTTTGCTGAATGGGGTCATCGGGTTTGTACAAGAATTTCGGGCAGAGCGCGCAATGGCTGCCCTGAAAATGCTGGTCCCCCGAAGCGCAAGGGTATGTCGAGGGGGTCAAACGATGACAGTCCCCACATCCCACCTCATCCTGGGCGATATTAGCATTGTTGAGGCAGGGGACCTCGTCCCAGCCGATCTGCGGTTGATTGAAACTAGCCAGCTTAGAGTAGACGAGGCGGCTTTAACCGGGGAGTCGGTGCCTGTAGAAAAACACACTGCCAGTCTTACAATTGTCGAACTTCCCGTCGGTGACCGTCTTAACATGGCGTACAAAGGCACCGTCGTGACTTACAGCCGGGCCACCGGGGTCGTGATCGCCACCGGTATGGCCACAGAGCTTGGGAAGATTGCTGGTCTTTTGCAGAAGGAAGAAGCCGTGCAGACTCCTTTGCAAAAACGATTAGCGCGGTTCGGACAACGCTTGGCCTTTGCCATTCTCGCCATATGCCTTTTCGTGTTTGTTTTTGGAGTGCTTCGAGGGGAACCTGGAATCCTCATGTTTCTCAAGGCCGTTAGTTTAGCCGTAGCCGCTATCCCTGATGCGCTTCTGGCCGTTGTGACAATTTCATTAGCACTGGGCGCACATAAGATGGTCAAAAAAAATGCCCTGATCCGGCGACTTCCTGGTGTGGAAACCTTGGGGTCAGTCACCTACATCTGTTCCGACAAGACCGGAACTCTTACCCAGAACAAGATACGGGTGGAACAGCTCTATGCGAATGGGCGATTAGTCAAGGAATGTGGCCAAGGAGAGACGGAGAGCGAGCCTTGGCATCTGCTCTACCAGGCCATGGCCTTAAGCAACGATGCAACTGGGAACGACCAGGGGAAAGTCATCGGCGATCCAACCGAAATGGCTCTTTACAAAGCTGCGCGGGGAGCGAATTACGTCAAGGAGGTTCTTACACTCACCTCGCCGCGCTTAGGTGAGATCCCTTTTGATTCCACTCGCAAACGGATGACTACCTTTCATCAAAGTCATGAAGGAGTAATAGCATTCACCAAGGGTGCACCAGAAGAGGTAGTGGACAATGCGATACGGCCCTAGACGAGTCCGGCCCAACTCCTATCAACAAAAAAGCGATTTTGGAACGTGCAGAATAGATGGCTGCTAACGGCTTGCGCGTGCTGGGGCTCGCCTTTCGCGAGTGGCATCAAATGCCTGCCGTCCTCTCGCCTGAGAACAGTGAAAGTCAGCTCACCTTTCTAGGTTTAGTCGGTCTGATTGATCCACCACGAAAAGAAGTTTGGGATGCCGTCGAGCTTTGCAAAACCGCTGGGATCACACCGGTGATGATCACAAGGGATCACCCGGCCACCGCCCGAGCTATCGCTATTCGTCTGGGAATCATGACAGACCGTGACGAAGTCATCACTGGCCAGGATTAGCGCAGCATTCGCTGCAAGAAATTGAAGAGTGAGTCAAGCATATCCGGGTTTATGCTCCTGTGGTGCCTGAGCAGAAGATCAACATTGTGAAGGCCCTCCAGAAAAAAGGGGAGTTCGTCGCGATGACGGGTGATGGGGTTAATGACGCTCCAGCTCTCACAGGTGCCGATATTTTGGCGTGGCGATGGGCATTGCGGGAACTGATGTGTCACGGGAAGCTTCTCACATGATTCTATTGGACGATAATTTTGCCACCATTGTGACCGCTGTCGCGGAGGGCCGCCGAATCTTCGACAACATCCGAAAATTTATCAGGTACACAGGGACAGAAGCGATCATCTGAGATTAACAGACTAGCGCGCAGTATGAATTTGCAACCCTTATAGCAACTTTCCAAAGAATTACAAGACCTTTGTTCTATACCTCGAGTTTACATAGGTGTTGGCCTGCTTTCAGTTTTCATTTCTTTTATGAATAGTAATATGGTTCCCGTCTGGGTCTTGAATAACGGCCATCCGACAGACAGGGGTAGGAAAGATCTCGACGACAAATGTGACGGATTTCTCCTTTAGTGTTGTCACGAAGGAATCTAAATCGGTTGCCTCAAACGCAACCACTGCTCCCTTGGCTCCTGGACTATGACCCATGTCCAAGTTGGTGATGGCAAAGGAGGAATCTCCCAGGTCATACTCCAACCACTCATCCCGAAAGTTGTTGCTAAGAGTCAAACCCAAAACATCTTCGTAAAAGTTTCTGGACCGTGCCATATCTGTGACCGGGTAAACGGTAAATGCTATAGATATAATCATATTTG
>JBFJON010000275.1:0-3591 GCA_041617575.1 Nitrospirales bacterium
ATGCTCCTGGTCGACGTTGAGGCTCGCATTTTGGGAAGGTGAATGGGAACTTTTCGAACGGTACCAAGTTCGGTATAGTATCGACAGCCCCATATGGGGCTTTTCTTTTTGTACGCACATTCATTATTTTTTTATTGTTTCGATTTCATGAGTGAGGTCCAGGATGACGACTCAATGTTCCAGCCTTCAGATGGAATTGGAGGAAGCCCGGAGACGGACAGACAGTCTGTTCGCCATGGTCAGCCCGGCGGCCATGTTTGCTCGCCCAATTCCCGAACGGCACCGTTTGATCTTTTATTTAGGTCACCTAGAGGCATTTGATTGGAATCAACTATGTCGCTGGACGTTAGGTAAGCCGGCATTCCATCCATCATTTGACCAATTGTTTGAGGCGGGGATTGATCCAGTGGTGGGCAATGTTTCCACAGATAGCCCGTCCGATTGGCCGACAATTAAGGAAGTTGAAGCTTACAATGCACGAGTCCGGCGAGAGATCGATCAGGCCTTAGAGCAGGTGCCGGAAGTGATGGTTCATGTGGCCATTGAACATCGTCTCATGCATGTCGAAACAACAGCATATTTATTGCAATATCTGGACACCAGTGAGAAGCATGCACCGGTTTCGACACGATTGTCCCTTAATGGACAAGGTCCTTCCGAAGAAATGATGGAGATACCAGAAGGGTCGGCCGGTTTAGGGCGTTGTCATGAGGAGGGGTTTGGTTGGGACAATGAATTTGGCTGGCATGAGGTAGATGTTCCCGCCTTTGCCATCAGCCGATTTAAAATTTCCAACGGACAATATCTGGAATTTGTGAACGAAGGGGGAGCGCCTCCAGAGCTTTGGAAGCGCCAGGGCGAACAGTGGATCTTAAAGACTATGTTTCAAGATGTGCCCTTGCCCCTCTCTTGGCCGGTGTATGTGACACATCAACAGGCCCAGGCCTATGCCGAGTGGAAGGGTCTGGCGCTACCGACAGAAAATCAGTTTCACCGTGCCGCGTTTGGGACCCTAGCTGGTCTCGAGCAGAGATTCCCCTGGGGCACCGAGTCTGTTCAAGGGAATTATGGTAATTTTGACTTTCAAGCCTGGGACCCCAGGCCGGTTACTGCAGACCCACAAGGAACCAGCCATTTCGGAGTTGCCCAATTAGTCGGCAATGGTTGGGAATGGACATCGACTCCCTTTTATCCGTTTGAAGGTTTCAATCCTCTACCGACCTATCCTGGATACTCAGCCCGATTTTTTGATCAAGATCATTATGTGGTGAAAGGCGGTGGGCCGCTGACCGCTAGCCGATTGCTGCGACGATCTTTTCGGAACTGGTTCCGCCAGGGCTATCCCTACGCCCACACCGGGTTTCGTTGCGTAAGTGTCTAATGTGTCGATTGAACAAGGTCTTGTGTGCCCCTATGGTATGGTACCTTCTGGTGGCCCGTTGCATTCTGAACCGGGATAGCGGTTGATATTTCTGAACGCGATTCTTCCCCACGAATCCTCCCTCCATTCATGAGCACTCCTTCTGCCTTTTATGACCCGCGTCGCTGGTGGGCGGATTTGACGGGTGTTTGGCAGGACACACGACTGATTGTTATGACAGCTCAGATTGCGGCGATTTACGCGGCTATCCTTATTCCTTTCAAGGCAGGCATTCCCATCATTCCCGGATTTGTGGAACTGCGCCCGGCGAATGCCATTCCACTCGTTGCGTCATTGTTATTTGGTCCGGCAGCAGCATGGGGTGCAGGTATTGGCAATATTATCGGGGATTGTTTTGGGACGTTGGGCCCGGCAAGTATGTTTGGCTTTTTAGGCAACTTTCTCTTTGGGTATCTTCCCTACTTAATGTGGGGAAATTTGGGATGGCTGTCGTCGGGGCAATCTCCGATGGTGCAGTCTTGGAGACAAGGCCTGGAATTAGGATTGGTCTGTGTGGTGGCGTCTGGCGTTTGCGCCGGAGTCATTGGTTGGGGTGTGGAGTTGTTGGGCTTGCTTCCGTTTGTGGTATTAGCTCCCGCGATTTTTTTCAATAATATTGTGATGGGATTCTTGTTGGGACCACCTTTATTGAAATTTTTATACCCGCGCGTCTTACGGTGGCATTTACGGTATCAAGACATTCGCCCTTCTTTTGTAGTTCTAGACAACCCTGGTAATTCCAAGAAGGCTTCTTCTTTAGAACATAATTTGTTCACTGGGTCCACCGACGTCCAAACCCATTTGTCTCTGTTGGACTGTAGCGAACTCTCTTTTGCCTACCCAACCCAACCGACTGTTGCACTTCGGAGCCTTTCCTTCTCGATTACGCCTGGCCAAATGGTCATGTTGCTGGGCCGCAGTGGGTCGGGCAAGTCTACCCTCTGCTATGTGTGCAATGGACTCATCCCGCACATGATTCCGGGTAAACTTACCGGTATTCTGAAAATATGCGGAAAAGACACGCGTACTTCTCTCGTTTGGGAACAGGCGGATCGTGTGGGACTGGTCTTCCAGGATTTTGAAACGCAATTAGTTGGCACGACCATAGAGGCCGAATTGCTGCATCCGTTGGAATACCGTAAGCCGCCTCTTACCTTCAACGATATAGAACGACGCATTTCACATTCTCTGAGTTGTGTCGGGTTAGAGCCCTGCCTTGACCGCGATCCAATGACAATGTCCGGCGGACAACGTCAACGGCTCGTAATTGCTTCCGTTCTCGTACAGGAACCGCAACTCTTAATACTCGATGAACCCAGCTCGGATTTGGATCCCGTCAGTCGCACGCAATTGCGTCAGACCCTGGGGCGGCTGCGAGATGAGGGTATGGCCTTGATGATGACCGAGCAAGATCATGACGATCTTCAACTGGCTGATCGAGTGATCCTGCTCGATGAGGGAAAGTTGGTGTGGGAAGGTTCGCCAGACAGGTTGCTGCGGGATCCGCACATGATGCGACAGCGAGGAATTCGTCCTCTGGCCTTGACGGAATGTTTTGAGGAACTCGGGTGCGACCCTTTACCGCTTACGATAGAAGAAGCATGGGTGTGTGCAGATAAATTAAATCTTATGATTGAACCTCCAGCCGATGTGCTTGATGACACGGTGCGGTTTGGGGAGCGAGACTCTTTACTTGGGGTGCAACGAAATCCGTTCATTCGAATTGAAGATGTGTGTTTTCAATATGCGGAACAACCTATCCTTCAAAATATTCATTGCTCCATTTACCCTGGAGAGTTTCTAGCATTGCTAGGGGCCAATGGGTCTGGAAAAAGCACCTTAGCGCGATTACTGAACGGACTCTTAGCCCCGGTTGAAGGCAGGATTCTGATTGATGGCTTGGATACGCGAACGACTTCCATGAACGAATTGGTGAAACGCGTAGGACTGGTCTTTCAAAATCCAGACCATCAAATTTTTGCGGATACTGTTTGGGAAGAAGTCGCTTTTGGTGCTAAAAATCTGGGATGTTCACAGGAAGAGATTGGTGTTCGTGTGCGTGAATCGTTAGTGGCTGTGGGACTCCCGGTTGAAGCAAGTGCTGGTTTGGATCCGTTTTCTTTGCGAAAAGGTGAACGACAACGGGTCGCCGTTGCCTCGATCCTTGCCAC
>JBFJON010000276.1:0-3588 GCA_041617575.1 Nitrospirales bacterium
ATGAACCTTTATCTGGGCGAACTTCGAAAAACAAAACTGAGTCTAACCAATCCAGAATGTATGCACCAGAACGAGCACCCAAACGTATCAAGTACTTTCCCGCTGCTAAATTGGGATTATCAATAGTTACCGAAAATTGCATATTTGCTCCTCGTTTCAAAAAATAATTTTGCCCACTATCCTCTGATTCAACAGAAAACAAAACTGTCCCGTCTACCCTTAGCACACTCAACCCAACGGACAATGATTGGATTTCTTTAATACCTTTGAGCCATATCCTTATTTGAAGTGGTTCCCAAACTCTGAGAACACCTTTTTTGTTTTCTAGGCTGACTTTTTGAAATTTTACCTTCACGCCTTCGCCAGGCCTTCTTTTCATGTTAAATAATTCATTGTTTGCGCATAATGTTTCTGAAAAATTGTCAAAATATGCATTTGAAACAATATCAGATTGTCCTTTCAACTTTATATTTCCCTTCTCAAGTAAAAAAGCATTTTTACATAATTGGCTAATGGCGTTTAAGTTATGACTCACAAAAATCACCGTCCTACCGCCCTCCGCCACCTCCCCCATTTTCCCCAGGCACTTTTTTTGGAAAGCCGCATCCCCAACCGCCAGTACCTCGTCCACCAGCAAGATCTCCGGCTCTAAATGCGCCGCGACGGCGAAGGCCAGGCGCACGTACATGCCGCTAGAGTAGCGCTTGACGGGGGTATCCAAAAACTGCTCGATCTCGGCGAAATCGACGATCTCGTCGAACTTACGCTCGATCTCCGTTCGCCGCATCCCCAGGATGGCGCCGTTCAAATAGATGTTCTCCCGCCCGGTCAGTTCCGGGTGGAAGCCGGTGCCGACTTCCAGCAGCGAGCCCACCCGGCCGCGGATCACGGCCTGCCCGCGGGTCGGCTTGGTGATCCGGGAGAGGATCTTGAGCAGCGTGCTTTTGCCGGCCCCGTTGCGCCCGATCACGCCGACCACCTCGCCGCGCCGGATTTCGAACGAGACGTCTTTCAAGGCCCAGATGGTCTCCGCCTCCTCTTTTCGGTCTCGGAAGGGTGCCTTCAGCGCTCCCATCAGGCTCTCCCGCAGCGAGCCGTAGGGCTCCTGCCGGACCCCGATGCGGTACTGCTTGGAGAGGTTTTCCGCCCGGATGACGATATCGCTCATCGGATGTTTTGCTTCGTTCCAATATATACGGTGTTCACTTTACATCAAACGGAAAATGTATAAATTCATTTCAACATATCCATGCGATTTCAGCGATCCGGTAGCATACCCGAAACAATAAGCCCTTCGAAAATTGTCCGAGCAGCGATGGCATGGCCTTCAATCGAATAATGAGCCTGGTCCAGGAACATATTACCCTCACGAGCATCCCGAAATGCCGGCAGCAGATCGACAACCGGATAGTTTTTTTGTTCGAAATAGTCGAGCAACACTTGTTGCGGATAATCCAGGCCTTTATATGGTGGAGCTGGATTGACCTGCGCCTCAACCTGCACTGAGACCGGCGTAATGACCACCATGACAGGGACTCCGGTGTCGCGAATCAGAGCCAATAACCCTTCAAGGTCTGCAAGCCAAACCCCCATTCCGTTTTCCGTCCATGGCAGCCCCCAATCTTGATTTGCCGATTCGATCATTTCCTTCAAGGCCGCAGGTTCGGTTTTCCAGGATTCCTGTTCCAGATCCTGAACATACCTGAATCGGAAATCGTCCCTGTCGACCTCCCTTTGCAGCATCTGTTGGCGCAAGAACTGGGAGTAGAAATAATATGCATGGCTGCGAGTATTGAGTGTATTGTAGCTCGCGGCAGCGAACGGGTTCAAGCGAACACTCGGGCGGGAGTCGTTTAAATAGACTGTAAGCACGATCAGATCGGGTTCAAAGCGTAGACCCCGCTCGGCAAGCCAGAGCATTTCCTGTTCAGTGCCGTAATCATCGGTACCTCCGTTTACAACTTCGACAATCCAGTCTGGAAATTCGGGCTGAAGTAAGGCTTCCAGCCAGGTGACAAACTTGTGTTCCTTTTCGACATACAGTCCGTGAGTGATCGAATCTCCAAGGGCCAGTACTCGGAAGTGATTTTCTGGCTTGGGAATTTCGTAATGCGGCGAAAGCGGAAGTCCCTGGGCGCTGATCTCTAGGTAATAATCGTAACCTTTATTAGTTTCCAGTGCCGCGTATCCCGGCGACCACTCCCAGCCCATCGCCGGGTGCAGGTTGAAGCGCTCCTGCATCGGGTGCACATCCAAGAATAGCCTTGTACAACCTTCCAACAGCAATATAGCCAACAAAATGGAGAATATACTCAAAATGAGTCGTTTACGCAGCAATGTGGGATTTTTGGCTATTATTTTTCCCATGTTATTGGATGAACAGATAATATAATAAGTCGTGAATAACCAAAACTGGCCAATTAGGGTGGAGAATCCTGACCGTGGGCTGGCTCCTACCCGGATCAAGATTATCGAGGAAGATGGATGACCATTTCAAGGCGATTGTTTTTTGCAATTCTGGCATTCTTAATTTCCCTTGCAGGCTCCACGGTCCATCGTGCTTTCACGTTCGAACCTATCAATGATACCGCTTCTCCCTTTTGCGGCGGCAGGGCATTGTTGGAGGGTGAGGATCCATACGACGGTCGGTGCGTTTTAGATTGGAAAGGGTTGGAATACCAGGCTCTCTACCCGATGACCACAATCCTCGCAGTCCTTCCATTCATAGCTTTTGGGGTCTTCGGTCCTATCGTCCTTTGGTCCAGCATGGTTGCCGTCCTGGTCTATGGCCTGCTTGAGAAAGGAGAATATTGGCGTCTGTTGGTTTTATGTTCTGCTCCCTTCTTTGAGGCTTTTCGGACATTTCAATGGTCTCCTTTGATAACCGGAATCTTGATGGTGCCCGCGCTGTATCCTCTTGCTTTGGTCAAACCAAACATCGGGCTGCCAGTCATGCTGGCCAATTTTTCCAAACGCAGGATGTGGGCAGCGGGATTATTTGTTTTGATAAGCCTGACAGCTGATCCTCAATGGATATTCAAATGGTTGTCTCAAACCGGCACTTTTCAAGGATATATGCCCATATTATCGCTTCCAATCAGCTTACTCCTACTTATCTCTCTTGCGTTTTGGAACGACAGGAAAGGGCGTTTTTTTTTCCTGATGACGCTTGTCCCCCAACGGGGAGTTTACGATTTGTTGCCCTTGATGGCCATTCCGGGCAATAAGCGAAAGCTGCTGTTATGCTTGGGGTTTAGTTGGTTGTTATATTTCCTCGTATTTGGAGGTAGGATTAATTTTCCATTTCGTATTCTAAGTGTGCTCCTTTTTTATCTTCCGCTCTTGTTTATTAATTTTCCTGTCATCGGTACCATCGAAAAATGGCGAAAAAAATATTTTATTTTGTTGGATGGCAACCCTTCGGACGAATAGCATTCCTCATCCCTCAAGTCGATTGTCACACCACGTCTGCAAACTCGTCCTCCATGCGCTTGAAATAGATCAGCCCACCGATCAGCATCACCAGCACGACCGCCGCAGAGACGGCGATCATCGGCCCGACGAAGTTGCTCTTGCCCAGCAGCGCCC
>JBFJON010000277.1:0-3565 GCA_041617575.1 Nitrospirales bacterium
ATCACGCCGGCTGCCTGAGGCGCCTTGGCGCCAACCGGGATAGTCCAGGCCCGAACTTCCTGTGGGCCACAGGTAAAGTATGAGCACAGTCCAAGCGTCGCATAGGTGCCGACAATGACCTTTTCGAGCCCGCTTTGTTCCATTCCCAGGTCTTTCATGAAAATTTCACGGTCCTCACCGGAGAGCTCGGCGATTTCGCTTTCCAGTTTACCGCAGATGACCACCGACTCTGAGCCGCGCGCTTTGGTGAAGGCCTGGAAATCTGCAAGGACAGCCGGGTCAGGGCTTTCGTCAGTGTTGCCTACATAAAAAACGGGTTTGGCCGTTAACAGAAAATACTCCTTCAAAATATTTGGGGGGAGACCAAGCGCACGGGCTGGTTTGCCCTCTTCGAGGCCGGCTTTCAGGGTATCAAGGATGGTAAGAGTCTCTTTCGAGACTTTATCTCCAGACTTGGCTTTGCCAGAGACTTTATCAAATTGCCGGGTGAGACTATCCAAGTCCGCCAGCATCAGCTCCGTTTCAATAACCTCGATATCACGCTTGGGGTCTACGCTACCCATCGTATGCACCACATCGGCATCCTCAAAAAGACGGACCATATGAAGAATCGCATCCACTTCACGAATATTGGCTAAAAACTTGTTGCCGAGGCCTTCACCCTGAGACGCTCCTTTCACGAGGCCGGCGATATCGACAAACCGGCAGGAGGCAGGAATGGTCTTTTTGGGTTGGAATAGTTCGGTCAGGCGTGCCAAACGGGCATCAGGCACTGCCACGACGCCAACATTCGGCTCGATGGTCGTAAACGGGTAATTTGACGCAGCTGCACCTCCAGAGGTGAGCGCATTAAAGATAGTAGATTTTCCGACGTTAGGAAGCCCGACGATACCAATTTCCATGGGGCACGCAAGGTATCAAATCGTGCCATAGTTGGTCTCTAAGCCAAAAGCCCTATTGAAAGAGAAATCTTTTGAAGAAAGAAAAATTGAGAGGTAGAGTCACAAGACCTGCTAACTCGAAACTAAAAAAAATCCTGACACTCTTTTATCCTTTGGTTTAGGCTTCTTGGGTAATTCCCCACTGATCGAATTTGATTAGAAAACACATTTGAAAGATGCCCTCCAGCTTGCTGGGGGAAGCTTCACTTATGCAAAGGGTTATTTATACGGTAAATGGAAAGCGGGTGCACAACAAGTCCAATTTTCAATGGATAGGAATTGTGGCAGAAAAAAAGGAGGCAGTCCTTTGAAACTGCCTCCTTTTAATTAGTAGGCCCAGTTAACCTCTTCCGTGATTTGACCATTGGGGGAGGTGCCCATTTCACCATATTTTTCAACGTTTCATTCAGGGTAAAAAGTCTTGCTCTGGATCTCTAGGGATTGGGCCCAAGATCAACGGGGTCCTCTGCAGATGATTCGTCCAGGACACCAACGCCAACATCACCAATAAGGTTGCTGTCGCCATCAACCTTAATCACAAAGAGGCAGTCGAAATCAATTTGTTCTCCAGGGTTAAGATTAAACTCGCTCATGTTGACAGCTCCCGACAGACGTACGACGCCCGTGCGTCCCTGGAACATTTTGGTCCCTTCCGATGCGATGATTGTCTTAGTTCCAGGGCTTGGGATAGAGCCTGTGACATGGGTCGACATAGGAGCGCTCTCAGTATCCTTAACCGGTCGAATGCTGACACGACCATGACTAACAAGTGTTCCATTTTCTTTAAAGTCGAAGATAGTGGTATCGGTTAACGTAACTCCCCCATCTCCATCGTCCACGACGTCGGAAAGACAGTCGAGCCCCACTCCTACATTCAGGCCAGTTGGTACATCAAACAGTGGTACTTCGAAGCAAATGGCATCATTGATCTGCCCCCCATCGGGCGCAGGAACATCGCGAAGAAAGCCTTGCGTTTTCCCTTTGAGATTAATGACAATCGTCTTGCCGTGAGCCATAAGAGGGCTGGTGGCTAAGGCAAACAGAACAAGTGTAAACATGATAAGGACTGTCTTTTTCATCGAAAAACCTCCGATTGGTTATTGTGGTTGAGAATTCGTCGGGAACCCCGACCTGTTGGTTGAACCCTTATCTTGTGAATCATGATGTTGGATCGACCTTACCGGAACTGTCCTGCAATGAACCCACCATGTGGAGCAGTGATCCCGTCATTCGAACCAAAGATCTTCACCACTTCATCCGTCTCTGTATCGATCTTGATGATATAGTTGGACGCATAGCTCGCCACGTAAACAAAGCGCTCATCCACAGTTACATTGAGGCCGTGAGCGATAACAAAATCCTGTGGCAGCTCCTGTCCAGGTTTTAATTGTTTAAGGAAGCGTGGTTGGCGAATGTTACTGATGTCGAATACCGAGACATACCCGTCGTCCCCGAACGATCCATCTATGGAATCCTCCTCCGCCACGTAGAGCTTGTATCCTGCCACGACAAGATCCGATGCCGACCGATAGATGCCTGCGTCGTCGGCGTTAGCCGCCGTCCCTATAATGGGCTCAGCAAGCCCTTTGCGGACATCCAAGAGCCAAACGCTGGGCCCGATGATCTTCGCAGACTGGGGAGACAGGGAGGTGGGGCCGAGCTGCATGGATGCCGTGAGGGCATAGTGGTTGTTGAGCCAATAGGTATAGTGGGTGAAGGCTGCATACGCCTCATCATTGCCCAGCCGGATAGACCGCACATACTTCAGAGGGCCTTTCCGCCCTTTCACACGCCGTTTGGCGCGGTAGACGTCGATCTCATTGCTGTCATAGTAATAGCCTGTGCCGAGAGCTAGCTTTCCTGATGGATTGAAGTTCACCCCATGAGTCTGTTGACTTTGATTCCCAAAAATTAGTGGCTCAAGTAGTTGATTGGTCTGACGGTTAATTACCCGAATACGGTTATCTGTCCACTGCGTGAAGTACGTAAATGGTGAATAGGGCTGGAACGTTGGGCCGTGTGCCTGGGTGCTGGGACCCTGCGTCCAGGTCGCAATGGGCTGGCTGGGATCAGTTTCCTCAACGGATGGATACACTGAGGGCGTGCCTGACTGCTCCAGGGGCAACACCTCTTGAATGACAAGATCTGCTGTTTTGTTATCCCAATTAAGTTTCTCCACGCCAAGGACGACCACAGCGGCTGGATTTGGCTCGGCCGCATCAAGCGAGAAGTATATGGTCTTGCCATTGGGCGTCACCCATGCATGCTGCATCGCTTGACCCTGATTGGTCGATTCTCGGGGCCATCCGTCAAGGCTCATGAGGTCAACCTGGATAAGCTGATCCGTCTCAATATTGATCAGACCGAGCATTTCTCCCCCAAGTTCCCCAAACACATACAGGTTGGCTAGCTGGGGCCGACTACTTTGATCCCTCTCGTGGGACGGACCACGATGACTCCTCTCGTTAGAATCGGCGAGCAAGGCATTAGTACCCAGTAGCACAAAGACCACGCTGAGAGAGGTCAATCTTGAGAGCATAAGATTTTTCATTCTTTGCCTCCTAACCTCGTAAAAGAAAAAAAATAGCCAACTTTCTCTTGGCAAAGAGCTACCCTCCTAACAT
>JBFJON010000278.1:0-3564 GCA_041617575.1 Nitrospirales bacterium
TAAGTAACCCGACCATTATATAGAGAATCCGAAGATTCAGCGGCTCTTGTTTGGGTTCCGCCTCAGATATTCGATCAACCCGATTTCCGCATTTTGGGCAAAATCGGCCTTTCAACGTGAGCTCATAACCACAAGATGGGCATGGCTTCATGACACTCACGGTCTTGCCTACTTTCTTAATATGAAATAAGGTCCCGGTGCCATGGCTCATCTATTTTGCCGATATTATCCTCGTTCGTCTAGACAATCGCTCAAGAAATATTTGACCAATTTCATCTTCATTTCTATAATTTCCTTAAGAAAACCGCATCCTCTTCTTTACTAAGCATCGTTGTCCCTCACATCATTTTGATTCCTTCTTTTCCCATTCACCACGTTGGTCACTGGACCAATGGGGAGCAAGCCTGTCTGATTTACCTCCACATTTCAAAGGATATAACGTGACACCCTCGTCCCTTCGCGTGATTTCTGTCATTGGAGCCGGTGCCTGGGGTACGGCATTGGCTCATTTGCTCGCGACCAAGGGGTTTAATATTCGTCTCTGGGCCTATGAACCCGAAGTGGTGGAGAACATACAAACCCAACGCGAAAATACCTGGTACCTACCCAATGTGGTGCTCCCCAATTCCATTCAAGCCATGAATAGTCTGCCGGACTGCCTTCACGGTACAGATCTCATCGTGCTCGCTGTCCCTTCTCACACGATGGCCAACATAGTGACACAAATACGCCCCTTTCTAAAAAACCCCCTGCCCATCACCATTGCCACGAAAGGCATCGAAGAAGGCACGCTGCAATTAATGAGTCAGGTGGTCGAAGGGCATTTGCCTCATGCATGGCACACCTGGCTCACGATTCTCTCCGGCCCGAGCTTCGCCGCCGAAGTCTGTCGCTGGAAACCGACCACAATATTATTAGCCGGACGGGATTCCAATTTAGTCAACCTGCTCCAACAAGTTTTTCTCACCCCACAGTTTCGTGTCTATGCCGGTCACGACATGATTGGCGCCCAGCTGGGCGGGGCTCTCAAGAATGTCATGGCCATTGCTGCGGGCATCGTGGACGGCTTGGAGTTGGGTGCTAATGCCCGAGCAGCCCTCATCACGAGAGGGTTGGCTGAAATGATTCGATTGGGCCGGGCGATGGGAGCGGACACCTCGACTTTTTATGGATTATCTGGCCTGGGGGATTTGGTTCTGACCAGTACGGGTACGCTCAGCCGCAATTACCAGGTCGGTCTCCAATTGGCCAAAGGGATAGATATGGCAACCCTCCGTTCCAGCACCCGCACGGTCGCGGAAGGCATCACGACATCCGGGGCGGCCCTGGCTTTAGCCAAACAACATCAAGTGGATATGCCAATCGTACAAGGCGTGTTTCACGTGGTGTTTGAGGGACAGAATCCTCGGCATATTGTCAGTGATCTTATGTCTCGCACAGCCAAGGGCGAGATGGATTCGCTATTTTCCTCGAGTCTTGCGTCATTTAAATCAACAGGACATTTATGAATCAGGACCGTTTGGCTCATCTGCTCGAACGTGTACAATCAGGGAAGGTGTCCGTTCCAGGGGCTATTCGCCAACTCCGTACGCTGCCATTTGAAGATTTGGGATTCGCGTCGGTCGATCACCATCGATCCCTCAGGCAAGGGTTTCCCGAAGTGATTCTCTGCGAAGGCAAAACGCCGGAACAAATCACATCCATTGCCCGCCAACTCCTCAGATCCGGCGGCCCGTTTTTAGCGACTCGTGTCTCACCAACTATTGCTAACAAGCTCAAGCGTCTTTCCCGTAAGGCCGTCTATCATGAAATGGCGCGGATCGTGTCGGTCTCCGACACGCAACGGACCGGAAAAGGCTCTATCGTGATCGTATCGGCGGGGACATCTGATATTCCCGTAGCCGAGGAAGCTCGGGTGACCGCAGAAGTCATGGGAAGCCACGTACAAACACTCTATGATGTCGGAGTCGCCGGGTTACACCGCCTACTCGACCAGCAGACCCTTCTCCATCAAGCCTGTGTAGTTATTGTTGTAGCCGGAATGGATGGGGTCTTACCAAGTGTGGTGGGAGGCTTAATCGACAAACCTATCGTGGCCGTACCAACCAGTCAGGGCTATGGAGCAAGTTTCGGCGGCCTAGCGGCATTGCTCACCATGTTGAATGCCTGTTCATCCGGCATTGGAGTGGTGAATATCGACAACGGATTTGGAGCTGGCTGTCTGGCACACCGCATCAATGCAGGGATGAGTTCCCCTCAGAAGACAAAGATGGTTCGGTAGGGATTTCAATAAGTGGCGGCTCGATGGTTGGTTCTAAAGCTTCGTCCACACTGGACAAAGGAGCTTTTGGTTCCAAAAGGGAAGGTTCTATGGGGTCGGCTTCTTTCAGCAACGCTTCTCCTGACATCTCCGGTAACAGGTCTTCCATAGTCCCATACATGCTTTCTTGTGCAGATTCGCCTCCACTCGATCCCTCAAGAACCTGATGACTCCCTTCGCTTACGTCATCTTCCAGAGGAATAGAAGAATTCTCCTCGGCAATTACCCCATCTTGCACCAGAGGAAGATCATCAGCAGCCAATTCCTCTTGCTGGAGCGCTTCTATCTCCGCAGGCACCTCAGGCTCGGGTGGGAGAGGAGGCAAGACCTCCCCCTCATAGGCTAGCGCCTCCAACGTTCCTTGAACCCGGTGAGACACAATCTTTGTTCGAGGACCGTTACCTTCATCTTCCAACAATTTTGCTTGGATCTCATAAAAATACGAGCCATCAACCACCAATTGATCATACTGGTCCTTCCCATCCCACACCAATTCCACTGGCACCAAACTGAGGAGTCCGCCTTGGGTGGCTTCGGCAAGGGGTAGCCGTTGACTCACAAAACTCATCGAACGACGGGTGGGTGAAGTAATCAGCGCTGACACTTCCAAGAACTTGCTGCTCTTGGCGGATGGGGGAACTTTCACCATCATCGAAAGCGTCAATGGGCTTTGCCCAATAATAAAAGGCTCGGGAGATGTTGCCACCTGTTCAACTTTCACCGGGGAAATGAAACGCTTTCTCTTTTTTTTGGCGTCAACCTGCTCGCATAAAAACACAGATAAAACCATACTTAGGCACATCACCATCAGCTTAGGCCAAATTCCTTCAAACAACAGGCACCTCTTTTCTTGTTCATGTTTCACAAACGTCTTTTGTATTGTGCCAAACATTCTCTCTTCACACCAATCAAATTCCATATTTTTTTGATCCATTTTGATTTCTATGGCCTTTGGCTTAGCCGAGCCGTTCAACTGACATCGGAAGAAAGTGGGCGCATTGTCTGAATGGAGCGAGTTGGCTTGGTATTAAGGAACCCTATTCCTCGGATACATTTTATTTACTCTGCGGCAGTGGTAACCTAAGCCACAACACGCGAAAACAATTACTCCGGTGAAACCGCGTCAAGTCACTGTCTTCGGCGCGGCTCGCCACCGGAGCTTCGTGTTGAGGATTTTGTTATGATACGGTTGCGAATGTCTTTTCTATTACAAATAAGCCCATGACCAGACATCTTCATATCGA
>JBFJON010000279.1:0-3526 GCA_041617575.1 Nitrospirales bacterium
ATTATACTTTATCATCCTCATACGTGCTTGTGGAATTCTTTGTCGAAGGAAGAGAGAACCCATTCTGCCCTTTACTGGGTTGGAATATCAGAGGCCTGAGTGAGGCGGATACCCTGATCGGTTCCAGTAATGACGAGGGAAGCCATTTGAACAAAGAGACCGCATTCGACCACCCCTGGAAGGGAAAGGAGGGATGATTCGAGGGAAGCAGGATCTGTTATTTCTGGAACCTGCACATCAATAATGTAATGCCCGTTGTCGGTCACAAAGGGTTGCCCGGATTGCACTCGCCGAGGTGCTGGCCAGCCCATCTTCTCCAGATGCTGTTGGGTGGTTCGCCACCCGAAGGAAAGAATTTCTACGGGCAAGGGAAACGGCCAGCCCAAATGTGGGCGTTGCTTGGCCTGGTCCACAATCACAATAAATTGGCGGGCTGCATGAGCCACAATTTTTTCCCGGAGCAATGCTCCTCCACCCCCCTTGATGAGATTGAGGTGCGGATCGACTTGGTCTGCCCCATCAACAGCCACATCGATATCCCAGGGGTCATCATTGTCCAATAAGGGAATGCCAAGTTGCGTGGCGTAGGTAGCCGTGGCTTGAGAAGTCGGCACCCCTCGTACGCGAAGGCCGTCTTGAATGCGTTTGCCCAGTTCGGTCAAGAAATGGTGGACCGTTGAGCCAGTACCAAGTCCGAGAATCTGCCCGTCTTGAATATACTCAACAGCTTTGTGTGCGGCCTGGACTTTGTGTTGGTCGGGCGTCAGAGAGGATGTCGAGAATGACACGGGCGAATCTCGTTAGGCTCTCATACCGGTGGCAACAGAAGCAGCACCTAGTAGAGCAGTGTGAGGATTTAAAATGACGCGAACGGGGATTTTACTGAGCAATCGTTTATAGCGGCCCTTGGCTAAAAAGGATTTCATTAATGTGCCATTCTGTAGTGCGGGCAAAATCTTTGGCGCAATTCCGCCACCAAGATACACCCCCCCCATTGCCAAGGACTTGAGCGCCATATTTCCGGCTTCTGCTCCGTAGATAGAAACAAAGAGTTGTAAGGCGTTTTTGCAAATATCGGGTTTTCCCTCAAGTCCCGCTTGGGCAATTAATGTTGCTGGATCACCGGTGGGAATTATTTCGGCAAACCAAGTTGGCTCGTTTTTCTGAGTATCGCGCAGGAATTGGTAAATGCGGTGGAGCCCAGGGCCAGAAAGCACGCGTTCGTAACTGACATGCAAATAGCTGGTACGTAAATATCGCAGCAACTCGATTTCTAGGTCGCTGTTGGGAGCAAAGTCGGCATGGCCACCTTCTGACGGACAAATCTGGTAGTCCTTCCCAGTCCAGAAAATCAGGGATTCGCCCAAGCCGGTTCCTGCCGCGAGGAGTGCTCGAGTGCCATCGGGTGGGGGAGAAGGGGCGTCAGGGTTGAGATCTTCAATTTCATCGGGCCGTAAAAGCTGAAGGCCATGGGCGGTAACTTCCAAATCGTTCAATAACCGGACCTGAGGAATATGTAAAAACTCGGCTAGCTTATCGCCTTCAATCGTCCAAGGAATATTGGTGGTACGACAGGTATTGTTTAGCACTGGGCCCGGTACACCAAAGCAGGCCGCGGTCAAAGGATTTTCGGTTAAAGGTGATACCGAAGTAGAGTCGTCGATTTCTTCTAAAGGTTCATCTGAATCCGGCTCAGTAGATGTGGGTTCCTCAAGGAACTCCGTCAGGACTTCTTCAAGGGATTCATAATCAGCGGTCCAAACAGTATCTTCGCGGATCGGATCGACGCGTTCCTTATCCCAATCGAAGAGGGCTAAATTGATTTTCGTCCCTCCGATGTCCCCAGCAAGAATCATAAATTTCTCAATTCATCAGATAAGTTAAACGTAACAAAAACAACATGAAGCCACCATAGCCTAGATAAAATCGTGGAGGCAAGGAAAGGATAAAAGTCCAAGAGAAATTTTTCGTCTAGGTATATTTTTGGGTTAAAGAGGAAAAAAGAAGTCGAGTGTTAGTTGGGGAGAAGAAAAAAAACCCGTTACAAATATGTCCAATCAGAAAACGTGGCGGCCTGCCCCAGTGGCGTCCCATCCGGTTTGTGGATATTCCAGACCGTGGCTCGTTCAACCAAAAACCGTTTGCCGCTACGCGAGATTCTGATCCCTCGGTAGTCGCTGATGTATCCGTGAGTTCTGGCTTTTTCTAGCATGCGCGCCCGTTCTTGTCGGTTCAAGGGTTCAGCGGTCAAGCGAGAAGGGGTGTGTGTGAATTGTTCCCAATCCATTTCCCATAGATCTAAGGCAGCCTGATTGCCATAATTCAGAATAGGATCTTCTTCTAGGCCATGTGAGGCCACAACAATTGGACTTGTAAAAAGACGTTCAACTTGGTCAAGGAGCGTTCCTTCTTGAGGTATGAGTTCCTTCTTCACCAAACGGACATAGCTATCAAGTAGATATTGTGTCCATTCTAAAACCCAAGGTCTTCCCCAGATGTCTTCCATGTACGTTCGTGTGGCTTGGGGGTCAAGTTAGGTTGCTATGAGGGATAGAATGAGGTGAGCAATTTGGTGCGGGGACGTTTGATCAGTGGGGATGACATGATCGGCGGCAGCTTGATATTTGGGAGTGCGTTCCTTGAGGATGTCTTCAATTTCTTCTACGAATGTTTTGGTGCCTGAAAGGGAAGGTCGTTGGGTATCGTCCGAAATTCGTTTTACGATGGTCGGTATTTCGGCAGTCAAACAAAAGAATGTTCCATTGGCTTTAAGCATCTTCACGTTTTCTTCCTTCAAAATAAGCCCACCGCCGGTGTCAATCACCAAGTCGGTTTGATCCTGCAATTTCTGACACATCTGGGTTTCTAATTCTCGGAAATGATCCCATCCGAATTGCTCGACGATGTGGGGGATGGATTGCTTGGCTTCTTTCACAATTTCCGTGTCGGTAGAAATGACCTTCCGTCCTAGCCGTTGGCCTAGGATTTTAGCCACTGTGCTTTTTCCGGTTCCCCTGTATCCGATTAGAACGATATTCATGAGAAGTGAGAGGTGAGAACGTTGCGCATGGTCTCGACTGGAGCGGATTCGCCGGTCCAGAGTTCGAATTGCCCAACGGCCTGATGAAGAAACATTTCAACGCCTTGGATGGTGCGGCAACCGGCAGCTTGAGCATCTTGAAGCAATTGTGTGTTGAGCGGGTTATAGACAATGTCCATGACGGTTAATCCGGTATGGAGCAATTCTTTTGGGACGCAACTTTCTTCAATCTTAGGATGCATGCCAATAGGTGTGCAGTGGATTAACAGATGGGAATCGGCTAAAGCCGGTCCCAGAGTGGAGGAGTTTAACTGATCATCGGTTATGGAGATGCCAGTTTTTGCTTTGAGATCGGTGGCTAATGCCGATCGTTCCTGGTCATCGATTCCCAGCATCGTCAGATGCCCAATGTTTCCTTCCATACATAAGCCGAAAGCAATGGCGCGTGCGGCTCCTCCCGATCCCAGCATGACCACCCGTTGACCG
>JBFJON010000280.1:0-3522 GCA_041617575.1 Nitrospirales bacterium
GGCTGAAGTTCTAGGCTGAAGGTGCGGTGAGTTCTGCTCGTACCCTTTTAGCCAGCTCTTTTGTCGCAATAGCTGAGATGGATGGGATGCTAAACCGGAGGCTGCTCCGCCCATTTTCGGCAGCTCTCGATCAGACCAGGAATCAGGAGCCTGTCCGAGATAAGCGATCGCAGTAGATCAGTCTAATCTTGGACAGGCCCCTAGAGGTAGAATTGTCAAATAACATGGTGGAAAGGAACGACCAATTTATGGATACACCGAGTCGACCAGATAAACCACTCATGCTTCAAGCAGGTGAGACGCAAGGGGTTTTGCCCGAGGATATGGAAACCCTTATGCATGTCATTTCCCATGACCTTCGCGCTCCCATTGTGACAATTCAAGGTTTTTGTCAGGAGCTCGCAATGGCCTGTGATCGTCTGAAAAAATTGTTTGAAGAAGAAGCCTTGTCTGATGCGGTTCGAGAACATGCCAATCCATTGGTCACACAAGATATTCCGGAGGCGGTGAGGTTTATTCGAGCGGGGGCCGATAGTGTGAATTCGGTGACATCCGGAATTCTTCGATTTATTCGGCTCGGGAAAATGGATATTCAATGGGAACGATTGGACGTGAATCATTTAATTATGGGTATTGTCTCTTCCATGGAATTTCATCTGAAGAAGAAGGGAGTCGTCTTACATATAGGAGATCTGCCGGACTGCATAGGCGACGAGGTCTTAGTGACACAGGTGTTTGCCAACCTCATCGATAATGCACAAAAATATCTTGAGGCCTCGCGTCCTGGAGAAATTTCTATTTCAGGAAAAAACGTTGCAGGATGGTCGGTCTATGCCATTACTGATAATGGGATAGGTATTTCTCCGGAACATCATGCACGAATCTTACAGGTGTTTTCCCGTCTGACCCCCCAACACGAAAAAGGAGAAAAGTTGGGATTAGCCATTGTGCAGCGGATTATCAGTCGGCATCAGGGCAAGATTGAGGTTGAATCTTTACCAGAGAAAGGTACGACTTTTCGGGTGTACTTCCCACGAGCGATTGACGTTGAAGAAGGAGGACGTGATGAATCCTGACACGACAGTATTAATCGCAGAGGATGATGATGGACATGCGGCTTTCATTGAGAAAAATCTCCGACGGGCCGGGATGGACAAAACTTGCCATCGTGTGAGAGATAGGCAGGAAACCTTGGACTATTTCCTCGGGTCTAGCAACGTTCAACAGAGAGAGGCAGTGCACCAATACCTTTTTGCTTCTTTTTCTTCGGGTTAAGGGGATCGAGCTCTTGCGATTGATTCGCCTAAGCTCGCACCCCACCATTTACTTGAATTAAGGGAATGGGAAAATGTTGTCAGGCTGAAACTAGTATTTGAGGGAAGCGTTGTTACGGCGGACTACAGATGATGTGGAGAGGCGAAGAGGGGTGTAGTGTTGGTCCAAAGACAGACGCAGGTGGTTCTGGCTTTAAGAAGTTCCTTGGAGCAATGCGAAGGAAACCTAGCGGTGTTGCCGAGAAAGGCTGGACGATCGAAAACGGGATCCTTTCACGGTGTTCCATTTCTGGACCAGGCTGCTTTTCCCCTTATATTTCCAGCCTAAGGCACGCAAGATCCGGCTTACATGATCGGGGTGATATTTCACTCCAAAATTCCGGCGAATCACAGTGCCAACATGACGACATGTCCATTGATCGGCTCGTACGTTGGCAGCCCTGGGCCCTTGTTTGAGAATGTGGAGAAGATCTTGGCGTTGTTTAACCGTTAGACGGGACGGGCGTCCCGTATGGGGTTTCGATTTCAGGGCATTTTTCCCACCTTCTTCAAGGGCATCTTTCCATCGTTTAACTGAAGATGGAGCAGCCCCAATCGTTCGGGCAACCTCTCGAATCCCTCGGCCTTTGGCCAACATGCTGGCAGCAAGCCGGCGTCTCGCTTCTAGTTTTGCTGCACTACCTTTTGGTCTCATACAGACATTCATCGGATAGGCAGGGAGGCCACTTGAGGGCCCTGAAAGAATGGCAGACTTTTTTTTTAAAAGAAGGCCCTACAATAAGGGAGTAAAGGCTAGGGGGCCAAACTATAAAAAGTGGGTGAGGTAACAAGGAGAAGCAGGAGAATGCTAGGGCCTGTTGGGGGATCATTGGTCGTGTGAGAGTGCGCAATCCCGCATGTCTATAATGGGTCAGCATTATCTGCGTCTGATGGCTGGTCCACGTCCAGCCAGGCCAAGAACAGTTTATACCCCAATGTCAAAACCACGGCTCCAATAAATAAGCCAATGATGCCTGACAGTAGCATTCCCCCGATGGCGCCCATGAAAATCACCACCATTGGGACATCCAGGCCGCGCCCCAAAAACATCGGTTTGAGTATATTATCAAGGAGACTCACGAAAATGGACCATATCAGAAACAGAACGGCTGTCATGGTATCAGTTGTCGAAAAAACATAGAGGACTACCGGTATCATGATCGGAAGAACGCCAATCTGGATGACCCCCAGTATGAGACACAAAAATGCCCAGAATCCCGCTGCAGGGATTCCCGCGATGAAGAATCCCAGCCCTGCAAGTAACGACTGAATCAGGGCCACCCCCAAAACCCCACGGGCCACGCTTCGCACGGTGGCCTCAGCGAGGTCAGCGAGTTCGGCTCCCCGTTCACCAGCGAGACGTTTGCCAATGCTGTGTGCGAGGTGAAACCCGGCAGCTGAGTATGCGAGGAGCACTCCCGCAATAATGACGGCTGCGATGAATTGTAAGATAGCCAGTCCAGTACCTGTCGCAACGGACAGGAGCCAGCTTGCTACCATCATGATCTGGGGTTGGAGTTGCACTAAGGCCCCCTGAATATTAACGGAAGCGAGGTTCCAGATGTTGGCCAAAGGCTCTCCGATCAACGGCCAAGTCTCAAGGCCCTGCGGTGGTGGGGGGACTTTGAGTGTCCCGTCGCGTAAAAGGTGCACGATCATTTCTGCATTTTTAACAAGAAGTCTTCCTAAGAGCACCGCAGGCCAAACCAGAATCACCAGCATGCCTACCGTCATCAATGTTGCGGACACACGCGGGGAATCTTTTAACAGGATCCGTAGATACCCATAGACTGGATAGATGGCTACGGCGATGATAATGCCCCAGATAATCGGGATGACGAAGGGACGCAGGATTTGAAAACACCATCCAACCCAAAGGACGACCAAGCCAATCCGAATTGCAGCCTCCATCGCATTTTTTGTAAATTCCTCATTTCGGGGGGAAGTTGGGTGATTGGTCATATTTGCTAATCCTTCCTCTCGTGTGTCAAATATTTTTTATGTAACCGCGCATCGTAAAGACAGTGACAAACTATTTATGAAACACCTGCAAAAACGATCTTTTCCTGCTTTGGTCACTCAAGCTCTTACAAGACATTTTTATAAATCTTGCAGTCATATACAAGTCTTCTTTTACAGTTTTGTGATTGATTAAGTGTTGGGGGAGTCATTCATGATTGGCAGTGTGATTAGGAAGCCAAGGTATAGA
>JBFJON010000281.1:0-3508 GCA_041617575.1 Nitrospirales bacterium
GCATCGTGGGTTTGGCCAAGCCACTCTGAAAGAGTCGGGTATAAATCAATCAAGGACACTGGACGGTCATCAATGAATTTTTTTTCCTGCCCTGGCAATTTAATAATAAGCGGAATCCTAGCGATCTCATCGTTAATCCACCCATTCCCACGGCCCGGATGAGCTGGGTCGAAGCTAATTCCATGGTCACTCGTAATGATTATTAATGATGACTCGTACAATTTTAAATTTTTGAGCTGGCCAAGAAACTGGCCGAGCAAATGATCGGTAAAGGTAATTTGCTCCCTGCAATGATCTCTCGCCTCCTGGAGACGTTCCAACGACATATTGGGAAAAACAAAAATGCTCTCTATGGGATCCCATCGGATCTCACCGTTTGCACGAAACACAAACGGATGATGTGGCAATGCGATGTGAATATAATTGAAGGTGGGTCTACTAAAATTCTGTCCCAATTTAAGAGCGTCTTGGAAGGAAACCTGAACATTGCGTTTTAAATAAAGGGAACCGAAAAAAATAGAAATGGTATCTCGAATTAACCTGTCTGTATAACGACCGCGAAAAGCGCCGGGTACTGCACGAACCCACCAGTTTTGCCACAGGAGGTGATAATCAGAAAATCCTTGCACATAGGCTCGACATCCTCGCGAATACATGTGGAAAGCTTTGCAGTACTCAATAGCATACCCGTTTATGTACACGTCGTGGGTCTCGGCTGCAGCCTGAAATAAATGTGTTGCGCTGGACTGTTCAAGAAATTCCTGGCGAAAGAGACCCACATTTTGACGCCCCAATAACATGGCTGGTATGGCCCATTGGGTTTCATCATGGGAAGCAACGGCTTGTCGATACCAATTTGCTTTCTCTGCAAACTTTCCCAAAAACGGAATGCGCTCGTAATCAAGCAACCCGTCCTTCAAAACCTGAACCAAGGGAAACTCGTCTAGAACAACAATAAAAATGTGATTAGAGTGCTGTCCGGAAAGCTTCATCGGTGCCTCGACTGCCCCAACCACATCGGATGATAACCCCTGGGCTCTCAGCACGATTCGAGCGAAGTTCACAGCCTCATAAAGCGAGAGAACAAAAGCGAAGGTGAGAAAAAGGGTGACAACTTGGGTTCGTCCACGAAAAAAAACTACTGCCGAAATTATGACAGCCAGGATACTTAACACGACGAATATTGTGCGCGCTCCTTTTGGGATTGTCGTAATCTCAATGACGTGAAGGAAAAAGACCATTGATACCAGAGCCAGACCTTTAAGACTTACAGCGTAAATCTTCCCCCCCAGTAACCCTCGACAAAAGTAAAGCCAAAGGCTAACCAGCACAATCGGAATTGTGTAAAACATCGTCAAGCATGATATGCAGAGAGGCTCATGGGGGTTGGCGAGTATCAAACTGTTCAGAGGAACAACAACTGCAAGGGTGACAATACTTGTCCCAAGTAACAAGACCTGGACGAAGGAGGGTCGGCTCATATCACTGAGATGTTTTTCCTGCGAAGTGGATTCCATTTTTTCAAATTTTCAGGTGGAACTAGTTTATAGTGTTTTTTGCGAAATCCTAAAGCTTTTGCCTATCATTATCACGTTATTGAAAAAAGCACTTTGCTTGGGAGCCACCTGGAAGATTCAACGTGCTACTCCGAAAGGCTTTAGGTTGGGAGTTTTCTTCATTGCTCATGGGCAAAGCCTAAACCACCAACAGTGGTGTCTAGGCCACTATGTCTTTGGAACGCTTCATAGTCTGGTTTAAAATGGCCACCCTTGAGAATATTTCACACCACAAGCGGGAGCATACTCAAAACAACTAATACCCCCAACCCTATCGGCTTTGGACATAACGGTTTCTCTTGTAGGTTTTCCTTGTTTTTTGTTTCTTCACATTTCCGTTTCGCCTAATGAATCCACGGACATAGGCCTACTTTCATTTTCACCGCTTTTCCACTAACCTGTGGCCATACCGAAACATTTCGTAGTGCCTGATCCAGGCGGCCCTCAAATCGCTCCACCGACGTTGAGGCCAATTCCCCCGGATAGACCGTTTCCATTTTTTTTCAAAGTACGCCATGTTACGTTCGGTGTAGGCACGTGTCTCCGTCCGTTTCACTGAGTCCTGAGTAACCATGCCGAAATGGTGAATCAATGCAGAACCCGTCATACCAAATGAAAAGCCGGCAAGCTTTGCTCGCCACAAAAAATCTATATCTTCTCCCCCACCATAGGAAAAATTCTCGTCGAACAAACCGACTCGGTCAAATACTTCCTGCCGAATCATCATGCAAGACGCATAAACCTCAGCATTCCTTTTTGTCTGCGCACATCGACGAGTGAATTCTTTGGCGTAGATCTCCAAATCATAATCGAGAGCGCCTTCTCGGGCTGATGGGCTTACAATCGAATGCCCACTTTTCTCCATGAAGGCGATTAATTTTCCTAACCATCCGGTGGTCACCACGATATCGTTGTTCAGAATCCCAATGACCTCTCCGTTACTAGCACGGATTCCTTGATTCCATGCCTTTGCACACCCAAGATTTGTCTCATTTGTGATAACCGTTGCTTTGACCGTCCTTAAGAATTCCCGTGTGCCGTCGGTTGACCCATTGTCAACAATGATGACCTCATGCGGTACTGACGTGCAACGTGCAATGGACTCCACACATTGTTGCGTGAAGTGGAGCTGGTTATAAACAGCAATAACGAGATTGACATTCCGCATCTCAAAGAACTCCGTCTTGAGAGGTACCACGGCGGCGGCCCAGAAGAATAGTATGAACCGGGAATTAAGTAGGACTAGTTATTCTGTTAGAGTTCCCGATCGCCTTCTCCGCATATACTTGCAGTTCGCCACCATAGCCTAGATGCCCGGCTATCATGCACACTGGCATGGCAATGAGGTGCCGCATCAAGGAGCCATGCTTCATTCCTGTGCGAAGGACATGTTTATAGACCGTGGCCACGCTTCCTAAAAATGAGCTGGTTCCAACTCCATACCGAAATTTTACAGGACGAAATCCGGTTTTATTCAAAAGTCTTGTCATGGTATCGGAGGTGAAATGAAACAGGTGGCGCGGCACATCCCACGGAATCCACCATTTGCCAAACACAAACGATTCAAAGCTCCCCGCATTAGGAACATAAATCAACAGGAGTCCGGCCGGATTTAGGATTCGATGGGCCTCACGGAGTGTGTCCACAGGATTGTAAACATGCTCCAAAGAATGGCTGAACACGACCACATCAAAAAAGGAATCGGGGTACCCCCCCGCAGCGAGTTCGCCGAGCTTGACCTCGAGACCATGTTTGGTTTTCGCATGTTCTACTGCCACCGGACTGAAGTCCACTCCATGCGCATCCCAGCCCTGATCGCGAAGGCTTCGCAATAGTCTCCCTGGGCCGCACCCGACATCGAGAATGCGACCTGTCCCCCGAAAGGGGATACAGTCTCGTCTGGCGAACCTAAGATGCCAGTATTCAGGAAGGAGGAGCAGCCTTCTTAGGGC
>JBFJON010000282.1:0-3497 GCA_041617575.1 Nitrospirales bacterium
TCTAAGTGGCCTAATTCCCCAATCTAGAAGGCTCAATAACAAATTCCGACGTTAAAATAAGGGTTTGAGAAGTGTCCACTCTTTGGTTTCTACAATAATCGTTCCAAATAAACTGGTAATGGGGGTATTGGAGCAAACATTAGACAACGATGGAGGGGAATAGGAACTTTAGGCGCTATTTTTGGGTAATCGGAAACGTACCAAAGAAGTAGCGGAGGGGCTCTAGCTATAGGTTGAAGTGGTATTGTTATGTATGGACGCTCCCTTCGACATTACTCAGGACATGCTTTTTCAACACTCCCCCCTTCAGGAAGGGGAAGACAACTTCAACCCGGCAATACCCAGAATTATCAAAGCAATGAAGGCGAGCCGAACAGCGTTCTTGGGTTCATCAAACAAGACAATCCCCAAAATCACCGTACCGACTGCACCGATGCCCGTCCACACCACATAAGCCGTTCCCATGGGGATGGCACGCAACGCAAACGACAGACAGACCATACTGATACCCATCGCCACAACCGTACCCACACTCGGCCACACTTTCGTAAAACCATCGGTGAACTTCAACAGCGTTGCCCAGACAATCTCAAAAAACCCCGCAACCAATAATAACGTCCACGCCATAACATCGCTCTCCTTCATCCATTGGCATTCAACCGAATCATCATTCCTCGACAAAGCAATCAACCATCCATGTTTACCATAAGAATTCAGGGAAAAGTGGCCCACTTACCCCAATAAAATTCAAAGGGAGGAAGAGGATCAATCAAACTTAAGGGTCAGCCAACCAAGCACACGGGAACCAATGGTATCGCCCAAGGGATGTTCTTTGTGGCGATCGTTCAAGGCATTGAAAACCGAAATGGCGACTTCGGCTTGATCATTCCAGAAGCTATATCCGGCACGGAGGTTCAACAAGGTATAGGGTCCCACTTGGGCGTCAGGTGCCACTACACCGAAGGGGGCCAAGGTCGTAAAGGCAGAGGCTAAGGGATAGGTAGTAGCACTCACAAAATGTACCAAGGCTTCACCAGACCATCCCAGATCACTTTGGACGCGAACACCTCCATTAATTTTAAATCGTGGCCCCGCCCGTTCATTGATCCCACGAATGGTCTGGCCAATTTCTTGGAACGCGCCATTCGCAAACCCTGACAACCAGGAGGTTACCCAATACTCCAAACCCAGCTCGCCACCGAAAATATCCGCCTCACCATTATTCGTGGCCGATACAGGATCGGTAGGAGAAGGCCCTGTCTGAACAAATTCAATCAAATCAGAAATATGGTTATAAAAAAAGCTGCTTCTTACCCGTAAGCGGTGTTGCCAAAACCATCCCTGGTATTCCAGCTCAGACGCGATGATTTGTTCTGGACCTATATTCTCAGACCCTAGAACAGTAAAAAAAAGTGGCGGAGCAAAATTCAATCTATTTTGTATGTCTAGGTGAGTTTCAATAAGGGTCGGGGGACGATACCCCAGGGAAATGCCGACTTTGAGGGTTTGATCTGGAAGAAATTCCCAGACCACTGAGCCACGCGGGCTCAGCGTCGGATTAATAAAGGTATCCAGGTCGTATCGCGTTCCCACGGTGAATGACAGCGTTTGCAGAGGAGCCCACGTATCTTGTAGATAAAGTCCCAGTCGGTTCTCCCTCTCAAATGATTCAATAAGATCACTGGTGACCGTAATCAACCGATAGTTTGCCCCCACCAACAAGGAATGGTCGGAAATGGAAGTTACGTGATATTGGGTCATTAGGTCATACGAGTTTTGGGCCGTCAGACTTTCAATACCTCCATTATTATTAATGTTTTGTAAGAGCCCAATTAGGAGAGGATGAGTCAGACTTTTGGAGGTCTGGTAATGTCCATTCCAAAATCCCTGAATTTGGAAGTTCGTGGTGTGGTAGCCCAGATGAACATAACCTAGGGTCGTTTCTTGAACTTCTCGTGTAGTTTGATTGGTAGATCCATCATATTTATTGGAATACAGCCCCCCACCGGATGCAGTAAATCTTGCATCCTCCGAAAGAAGATATTCGGTGCGGAGATTAGCCTGATAGTTACGAAAAGCCAGCCCGTCCCGATTGCGCCATTGTTGGTTTTGGTCATATCCTAGCGAAAATCTATATCCAAGCTGTCCTTTGGTTCCACCCATCAGAGCCGTGGTTCCCAATGTCCCGAATTCGCCCCCTACCAATTTGACTGAATTCTGGCCTTTTTCTCGAGGAGATTTGGTAATGATATTGACCACTCCATCAAACGCATTAAAGCCATGGATAGACGAGGCAGGACCCTTCAATACCTCAATACGGCTAATTTCTGATAGTGTCACGGGAAGCAACCGCCAATTTACCCGCCCGGCAGCGTCAAGATAAACAGACCTCCCATCTATCTGAACCAATAATTTATTGGACCCCAATTGATTATCTCCCCGCACACTCACGTTATATTCTGCTCCTGTCGTCTGCATGACTTCCATGCCCGGCACCCATCGCAACAAGGTGGGAATGTCCGTGGCTCCCGAATGCTGGATATCCTCGGCGGTAATGACATACATATTGGATGGCGCTTCCGAGATAGGCTGTTCCAGAAGAATCGCTGTCACCACCACTTCCTCTTCTTTCAGAAACGCCAGATCATCTTCGATGAGACTTCCTTCACTGTCCGATACGTCTGACCATCCTTGCAAAGGGTTCATAAGCATCAGGGCTTGGCAGGTCAGACCGACTAAAATCAGCCGTGGCATGCCTTTAAATAAAAGAGAGAGAAATCTTGTCATCACTTGTGAGAAAAAGGTGGGCATTATAAGTTCCGAGTCATGAGACAAAACCGAACTTTCAACCTTCCCTGCTCAAGAACTTAAGACAAATCCACAAATAACTCAACCAATTTTCCTTAGTGCTTTGCTTAGGCAGAAAAGGCTAACTCTACATGCCCGCTCCATCCTCTACCCCTTGAAATCTCCTGATTCATGCTTATCTCCCTTCTTGACCAAACAAGTAGTGCTGATTGGCACTCCAAATGATCTTGCGGTAGACTGAAAGAAGCTCCTTGAAAAGGAGATAATGCAAATCTCAACATATGGGGGTGACTGGCTTCGACGGGAAGCAAGAGGTCAACAGAGCGTGTCGAGCTCTCGGAGTCTCGTAAAACCTTCGGGAAAACATTAATTGCCAACGAACCTTTGGCTCTCGCGGCTTAATTGACCGCGACGTCTCTCCTCTCTTTGTCTGCGGGGGGGGAAGGGGCGTCACACTGCAGGCTGGTCCAAAGCTGGTGCTCAGCGGCGGCGGACGAGAACTTTCTGGGCTAGCGGGCGCTCTAAGCCGGTCGGTGGGCGTGGGCAACTGCGAATAACAAAGCATCGACTACACACGTAGGGCTGTTGTACTGAATGTTCTCGGACAGGGGTTCGATTCCCCTCACCTCCACCAATCGGCCTCTGGGTCACATGATCCAGAGGCCTTTTTTTTTAAAATCATCCAAAAA
>JBFJON010000283.1:0-3490 GCA_041617575.1 Nitrospirales bacterium
CATTCATGGTGGTGACGAGAACATAATACCGTTTGCCTGTCTCCAATTGTTCGAGCGTCAAGGTATTTGGACGACCAGCATCCCAATCGGTTTGTTCGACGAATTCAAAAAAGTTTTCCTGGAAAGTGGGGACACATTGATTGGTCTGAACATTCACATTCAGACTTCCCAGTAATTCACTCGACAAATACCCCATTTCTACAATCGCCGTCTTGGCTGGAAGCCTAGATTGGAGCTTGGGAATCAGCAGCCCGCAGCTTCCTCCCATCCATGTCACCACTGCCTTCAACCTAGGCCAAAGTGCCTCTACCGTTAACTGATCTTCATGGCCAAGGAACGATTGAAGATCACGCAGACGTCGCCGGGTAGGACGAGGAAACGGGGCAACCCCGTCAGGGGAGTTCTTATTGCTGAAGGCCAACTGTTCGACAAGTTGAGAGAAATGCTGCCGACCCATCTCAAACAGCTTGAGAAACGTGGAAGGATTGGCTGTGGCCACGACGGAAAGATCTGGCTCTGATAAGGCCCAAGCTGTTAAGTACAGATATTTTTGCTGATACTCTGTAATGCCATGAATGGCCTCAGGGAGAAACTGCTTGGATTGCAACACTGGTGGTAACGCTGCAGCTAACATGCCGGACATGGAGCCATACGGTGTTCCAGATTCCAAATACCCTTCAACTTCCTGGCCTGAAATAACCAACATCTTCCCTTGAAAGATCTTTGGAATGCCCTGATATTGCGCATAGGTACTCAAGAGTTGATAGTGCCGAAGCATCCGGTTCGTGCGAAGAAGAAACGGAATCATTTTGGGCTTCCCCGTGGTTCCGCTGGTCAAGGCATAGCTCACCGGTTGTTCATTATTGAGCTGAAGCAGCTTCAGATCTTCCTGAGCGTGAATATAAGGACGCAAATCTTCATACGTATGAATGGGCACGCCTAACCGAAACTCATGGTATCCGCGCAGACGTTCTAGGCGATGTTTCTTTCCAAATATCGTCTGAGCCTGAGTGTTGAGAATACGTTCGAGCAGCGCTTGCTGCACAGCTTGAGGATCTTGAGTTTGCTTGATAAAAGGTTCCCACCATCGGCGCTTGACCCCTATCATATGCGCATGCACTCGAGCATTTTGTCCGATGGTGAAGATACTCATGGTTATGCCGTCTGTTTATCCGCCCCAGGGATAAATGGAGTTGCCATCTGTTCAAAGAAGGCTAAAGGGTACCCTCGGTTCACCAATCCCAATTCCTGCACGTCACGCCCCTTCGGCAAATAACACGTCCCAAACACGCGGTCCCAGATTATAAGATTATTCCCATAATTATGATTGGATTCTTGTTTCACCATGGAATGATGCCACCGATGCAATTCCGGTCCACTGATAAGGTAATTCAACATGCCAAGGTGAACATCGATATTGCAATGCTGAAAAAAGCCATTAATGGCATAACAGACGACATACAGCCCGAACACTTCTTCCCTCACCCCTAAAAACAGAAATGGGAGCGTATCAAGGACGACCTGTAGTCCTTTATCAATAGGATGGAATCGACCAACATTCAGCCAATACAATTTATGCGGGGAATGATGCACGGCATGAAATCTCCAGAGCGGATCCCATTCATGCGCCCATCGATGCAACCAATAGCGCAGGCCATCTGCTGAAACCATCATAAGCAGCATTTGTAAGGGAACAGGCCAATGGGCCGGCCACCATCCCTCAACAATCAGATCATACTCGTAAAGAACCTGCGACAGAGTAAACATCACAACCACAGCTAAAAGTTTGGGCAACACCCCTTGAATGAGGGCCATATACATGGCATCTTGCACCATCTCCTGTTTATCAGCCCACCATTGTTGCCTATAAGGATATTTCCATTCCAATCCAGCAACCATGACGGCTCCAACAATAACGGGCAGATAAGTCGCAACTTGAACCCCAAAATGATTCTCAAGGAGTAGATAATGCCAGGCGACACCGAAGCCCAGCACGAAAGGATAAGCCCCATTACGGACAATCAAGTTCATTCAGGATTATCTCGGTGCCTAGAGGACGATGCCTGAGAAGCCATGTAATGGAATCGGCCGTAGAACATCACAAATGAAGCTAAGACCAGATGAAACACCGTTGGTAACGTCGCACCAAACCAATAATGGTCAGGTGCTATCGTCAACCCGACAATCAATCGGGAACACATGCCTAGCAGATAGATGATACCCAGCATGACCAGAATTTTTCCTTTTCGTCTTGAAGGGGCTATCGTTCCCGTATTTACACCCCAGACAATACGCAAGCAAAAAAAAAGAATCACCCCTTGTATTCCAACCAACAAGCCATAGGGCAACGCGCCACTGTGCCAAACCGTATATGGTGGGAGAAAATCCATTGGATGCCAAGCCTGAACCAGCTGAGCCACTACACGAAAGCCGAAAAGACCCGTCAACATCAAGAGTACAAAGGCATACTGTCGTGATGTCATCTGGCAGTCTGAACCAGCACGCATCGTCATCCTTCATAAAAAATTAATTTTCAACGGCGTCGAGATGAATCCCACTCAGGGTGCCAACGTCATCAACATGGTATCTAACACCTCATACTATGTATAGAATGGCCAAGAACTTTTCTCCTCTTTCCATAGAGAGCAATCCATGCCAGGATTTAAAAAGAGTAATAACCGACTGGTACTTGGATTATGAAACGAAACATCCTCATCATTGGGAACTCGGACGGTATTGGGGCCGCAGTCACACGGGCACTCGTGGCCCGAGGAGATCAGATCATCGGTATTTCTCGTAGCCCAAGTCCGCTGGGGCCCGAAGGTCCCAAACATGTCATACAAGATATTTCCGCACCAGACTATCCTGAAATACTACGTCACATCATCATGGAAGAAGGTCCTTTTGATGCTTGTATTTTTTGTGCCGCTATCGGTTCAGGATTGAAGCTACCTGATCTATCGCACGAAGCTCATGTGATTGAGGTTAACTTTACCGCCATGGTTCACACACTTGCGACACTTACCCCAGGCTGGCTGAAACAGGGCAAAGGGCATTTTATCGGCCTCTCCAGTTTAGCGGATGATTTTTATAACGCAGATGGGCCTTCCTATACCGCCTCGAAGGCAGGATTCAGCAACTACCTTGTTTCCATGGGCTTAAAACTCAAATCTCATGGTATGCATGTCACCAATATCCGATTTGGCTTTGTGGATACCAAATTGCCCAAAGCCTCCTGGAAACCCCTCATGATGACCACCGATCAAGCCGCGAACCATGTCATACGCTGTTTGCAATCTAAGCCCATGCAACTCAGTGTCCCTAAATTGGCAGGTCTGGCTATTCATAGTATCCGCTGGTTCCAATCGTTTCGCGTCTGGACCTCATGAATTATTTTGGAAAAATACAGGCCCATTTGCTATGGTTTCTTAGTAAAAGTACTCCTTAAGTCAAATTTCGCGCCTCTTACCCTCAGCAAAGGAGCCCTCAA
>JBFJON010000284.1:0-3485 GCA_041617575.1 Nitrospirales bacterium
AAAGAAAGTTTAGAAATATTCTGAATTTCCTCTCCCAATTATCTAAATATTTTGCTAGGTTAGGCCCCCTGTCTTCAGGAGACTTATGGCATCAAGAGTGGTGATTACAGGCATGGGGGTCGTTTCCCCTATTGGAATTGGGATCTCTCAATTCTGGAATGCTGCGCTTCTTGGCCTATCTGGTATTACCCAAATCGAATCCTTTGGCGATCTTCCCATGGAAGGCTACCGTTCCCGTATAGCCGGACAAATTCCTTCTTTTCAACCCCCGGATCCAGATGAGGACAAATTTTCTTCTCGGGTAGACCGCTACGCCCAAATGGCTTTAATGGCCACCAGGGAGGCCATTCAGGATAGTGGCTTATGCTTTGAGTCTGAACGAGCGGAACGTCTGGGCGTGATCGCGGGTGTGGGTATGGGTGGTATGATGATGGGGGAACGGGAATTGACTACTTTGTATGAATTGCATAAACCTCATCGAGTCCATCCTAATTTTATTCCAACCATTACCCTGAATTCAGCTTCCGGCATTATCGCATTGGCGGTTGGAGCCAAAGGCCCCAACTTGACGGTTTCTACCGCCTGTTCATCGAGCATCCATGCAATAGGACAAGCCATGCAGTGTATTCGTCAGGGACAAGCTGATATGATGATTGCAACCGGGGCCGATGCCAGCATTACCCCATTAGTATTTGCTGGATTTTGTTCTTTACGCGCCCTATCCACGAAGTATCAGGACCGACCCAGTCTAGCCTCTCGCCCTTTTGATCGCGGACGCGATGGCTTTGTGATGGGTGAAGGGGCTGGCACGTTAATTTTGGAATCGCTGCAACATGCCATTCGCCGGAAAGCTAGAATTTATGCTGAGGTAGTAGGATACGCTGCCACGAGCGAGGCCTATCATATGGTAATTCCCAAGGAAGATGGATTGGATATCGCGAGAACGATGACACTAGCACTACAAGATGCTAACGTCGAGCCAAAGCAGGTCGATTACATTAATGCCCATGCCACATCCACGGTCCTCGGGGATGAAGTGGAAGTAAAAGGCTTACGCGCCGTCTTTGGAAAACGGGTGGAAAAGATTCTTGTGAATGCCACGAAATCCTTGATTGGCCACACCCTGGGAGCTTCAGGTGCCATCGCCGCTATTGCCTCAACCTTATCTCTCGAACAGAGCGTCATCCATCCAACGGTCAACTATACGGATCCTGACCCCAACTGTGCCTTACCGGGGATTTCTTCCAAAACTCAGAAAAAATCTCTCCGGATGGCACTCGTCAATGCGTTTGGATTTGGCAGTAATAATGCGGTGCTTGTTCTGAAGAAATTTTCATGACGACGCCCCTACCTTCTCCCAACGGTCTCAGCCAGCAAGTCTACGACACCTTGGGGGACTACCTACGACGCGATCCTGCGGCCCTGCATCCAGAAGACTCCCTCCGAGATGATTTAGGTTTGGATTCTCTGCAAACCATCGAGTTGGTATACCAAGTTGAGTCTGTATTCGATTTGCAAATTCCTGATGAAGACTTTGGGCGGTTACGAACCATCGGTGATGTCCTGACATATCTCCTTGAACGGACAGCCTCGACTCATAATCATGTCTCACCTCCTCAAGTTTCCGCCAAGGTAAAGAAGCCCAGCACCAATTCGACAATCAAAACAAAACCCCGGTCTCGTTCAAAGACATCACCCCCATGAATAGCACAACCCCTTCTCGCACCAATCCCATTCCTCTCGAAGATTTAGCTCAGAGCGTCCAGGCAACGATTCATGGCTCTTCCGAAGTGTTAATCTCCGGACTATCTCATTTGGAAGGAGCGACTTGTGGCGATCTCTCGTTTGTTCTGAAACCCAAATTTTATGAAGCGGCTAGAAACTCTCAAGCCGCTGCCTTTCTGACGACTCAGACAATCCCCGATGATCCTCGTCCTCAATTGATTTGCTCCAATCCGTTGCTGGCCATCGTCACGCTCGCCCAAAGGTATTTTCTGCCACCTCTCCCTCAGCGAGGCATTCATCCTACCGCCGTGACAGGACATGATGTCCGCATTGGGCCGGAGGTCTCTATCGGACCATTGGTGACAATTGGAGACCGTGCTGAGATTGGATCAGGGGTGACGATTTATGCAGGTGTGCACATTGGAGAGGATGCCGTCATTGGAGACGATTGCGTCCTGTATCCTCATGTCTCCCTACTGGCACACTGCATCCTTGGCCATCGGGTTATTCTCCATAGCGGAACGGTCATTGGAAGCGATGGGTTTGGTTACGCACAGCATGAAGGACGTCACCATAAAATTCCGCAATTAGGCAATGTCGTCATTGAAAATGACGTGGAACTCGGCGCAAATGTGACGGTGGATCGGGCAACATTTGGAAGCACGGTCATTAAGCAAGGCACCAAAATTGATAACCAGGTGCAGATCGCGCACAACGTGATAATTGGCGAACACTGTCTTGTCGTGGCACAAGTGGGAATTGCAGGCAGTACTCGCCTTGGACACCATGTGATGATTGGTGGCCAAGCGGGACTGGTCGAACATCTCACCATTGGAGATCAAGTACGAATCGCCTCAGGGGCGGGGGTCACCAATCATGTGGAATCGAATCAAACTGTCGGCGGGCGTCCAGCAGTGGATCATAATACCTGGCGAAAAGCTCAAGTACTTCAATACCAACTGCCTGACATGCGAAACGAATTGCGGACACTCAGAAAAGAAGTGGAAGACTTAAAGCGACGCCTACAAAATGCTTCGTCACCCCCGTCACCTACCTGATCAGTCCTTACCGTTATACTTAATCAAAAGTCTTCTCTGAAAATTGCTTTCTATTTTTTTCCCGGGGGCAAAACCAGGCCTTTCCAGAAAAACATTTTGGCCCAAAAATACCCCGCCCACGGCAAGGCAAACGCCGCGACGGGATGCAAGAACCCGGTCCACACACAGATTCCGGATAGCGAAATCATGACCGTAATCCCTAGAAAATACCACAATGTCACAAACCCCCGCCCACGATGTTCAATTGTCACGTCCGAAACCGTTTTTTTTGCTTTTCGCACCGACCGTTGTGTAAACGCCTTCATGCGATTTGCAAAATACCCAGGAAATTCACGCAAAAGGTATTGTTGATACTTCGTTTGGGCTAACCCCAATAACACCCCAGCAATCAGCAAGGTGGAACTGTAGGTAAATGTCTCCCATCCATATGCGCCCATAAATAGCTGATAACCCAAAGCCACAACTCCAACTAAGATAGAGATCAGACCCAATAGGCTGGCAGGGAATAAGATATACGTACGGACAAACTCTTGGGCCTTCTCCGTTTCATCTTCTTGACGTCTGGCTGTAATAATTTTAGGCATGGTTCTTCTTTGGATTGAGATGACATTTAATCGGGAACCGAGTCACCATTCTGTTCCACGATGTCATCTAGGTCATCCGGAGCGGAGTCTTCAGCTTGGGGAAAACGATAGCGTTCTC
>JBFJON010000285.1:0-3482 GCA_041617575.1 Nitrospirales bacterium
CACCGAACTGTTAATCATGGGGTGGTTAACCCGGAATGGTTTCCACACCATGGACTCGTATTACCACATAGGAGGAGGTTATGGAAGACGTGAAATCATGGACGACGCTCAGCCCAGCCACTGCTGTATTGGAAGAGGAAGGCTATCAAATGTATTTGGGACAAAGATGTCGGTTGACAGGTGTGCTCAAAGTTCAGGGAATGATTCGCATTGACGGGTTTTTCGAAGGAGAGGTGTTTGGAAGCGATTTAATTCAGGTAGGGAAAGAGGGAAGAATCGAAGCCACTGTTAGAGCGAAGCATATCGTGGCTCAAGGCCCGCTTCGCGGAGATATTGCTGCACAAGAAAAAATTGAATTGTTAGCGCCTGCCAAGGTTGAAGGAACCATTGATTCCCCGGTGTTTTTGCTTGAAGAGGGAGTGTTCGTCAATGGGACATTGAAAATGGCCTCGATGAATCCTACCCTTCAGTAAAGATTTCCAGATCCACCTCTCTTCATTGATATCTTGAGCCCTTGCGCAGAGCCCGAAGCTGCGCAGGGAGTATCCACCACTCCAGCATTCCCTGACCAATTATTGGATTTTTGTAAAAGGCAATGAGGGCACTGCCCGCCTTTTTGAATGAAAGGCTTGGAGAATGATAGCCAAAAAGCATGAGTGCAGCAGTTTGTCCCAAGTGTGGCTCATGGCCGACACACATGACAACGGCCTCAGGCGGTAAGTTCTGCAGGATGGGGAATGAGAACATAGGGGATTGGTCATAGATGAGCTGTGGGGGTTATTTCAATTTCAGGCTAAATCGCCATAATATTTTTGGCAATTGCCGCGGTTTGCTAAGTACGGGTCAAGGGCTACAGATCAGGTATGTCGGCTCGACCCCGATTCTCTTAAGCCCTTCACCAGTCTGTTCAGTTTTGGGGACGCCTTCTTTAATCAAGAAACGGGAATACTCAACAACGGTCCTGGTGTTGAGTGTTTCCGCAATTCCATGTCTAAAGAGAAGACAGTGAATAGTTAGATCCTATGAGACTCTACTATACCAAAATTGTGCGGAGTTAATCGTTTGTGCCGCCAGAGAGAAAATTCTGGCTCTTTTCCACGACCGACTGAATTTGCCCGGCCATTCTCTTGACTAGTGCTACCCTGAAAAATCGGGATTGAGTTCTGTTTTCGTGGGGGCCATTGCACAGCCACGATGCGAATAATTCCGAGGACCATGAGGATTCCGCCAAGAATCATCCATTGAGAGAGGGCCGCTTTTGTAAACCATTTAGAAATGATTTCCGTCATCATGACGACCAAGATCGTATCGACAATAAACGTCACCTTTACGCGTCCTTCAGAAAAATACGTTAAGGTTGTTTTGGAGACCTCCACGATAGCCAGAATGATCAGGGTGTCCACAATCAAGAGGCGCAAGGCCTGTTCTATGGGATGACTAAAGAGCGTTGGGAGGTTGAGAAATATTCGAAATCGCCTCCCGTCAATCCCAGTAGAATCGTAATAATGAGAAAGCTGAGGACGATTTTAATGCCTTTCATCCAAAAGTGAGTGAGATCTGCTGCTAAAACCTGGGTCATTAAAGATGATGATTCTTTCAGGGACGGCTGGAATAAGTTTGGTGATATTCGAGATTTCATGGTTTTCATGCTACAACTCATCCCGTGAAACAGGGGATAAGAGATCACGAACTGATAACATCCCGAGTACTTGATCTTCGCCGCCCACGGCCAGATGACGTGTTCCTGCTGCTTTCATAATGCCCGCGGCTTCAAAAATGGATTCGTTTTCATCAATGCTGACGATGGGACTACTCATGATATGTTCGACTTGGACGTATTCAGGTTGCAGATGAAAAGCTACGACTTTTCGCACAATGTCGGTTTCTGTGATTATTCCAATTAAGTCTTCGTCCCGTTTGACCAACAGGCTTCCAATTTTCCGAGCTCTCATAAGATTGGCTGCCGCTGATACGGCCTGGGTTGATTCAATACATGCCAACTCTCGAGTCATCAATTTTTCTACACGTACCATTCTTCTCCTCCTTTTTATTGTAAATTATTTACCAGAATCATATTCATGGGATATGACTAATCCATCACGAGCAGATGACATTCTTGTTAAATTTTTCGACAAGAGCTTTTTAGGGCAAGGATATGCGGTACAATTTTCAGACGAGAAACAACGAAAGTGTTCGTAACGATCATTAAAGGAGGACGTCTATGAAGCGAGGTGTTGTGAGCGGGATACTTGTTGGTCTGGCTCTATCTTTGGGAGCCTGTGAGACCACACAATTTCAAACCCTGAAAATTTTAGATAGTCCTAACCGCGTGGTCGCGTTACAGGCTATGCCGAAGGCCTATGGCGGAAAAGGCTATGATCATCCAGTTTCGTTAACAACCGAGGAGATGAGTCAACTGTTGAAAGGCGTACGAATTGAGCGAGGTTTGTTGTCCTCCACGCAACATGCAGCATTCAGTGAGACCGAGATTCGTCTGTTTGCTCCTCACTTTGTGAAGGCGTTACAACAAGCGACCAACGAGGAAATCGTGACATTTTTCGAATCGGCCGAAATTGATGGAGAACATCAATTGACGACTTCTGGGGGGCTTTATGTCGCTGGTGGAAACCTCTATGTTGTTTTAAGCAATTTTTCGGTGAAAACCCGAATTTGGCAGGACAATGAACGCTATGAAGCTTCGTATCGAAATCGGCCCCTCGAACAAATGGAGCCTCAACCCGGACGCTTAGTCTATGAGCCTCGTGAATGGATGGTGGAGTCTCCCGATGGAGAAATTGGAAGCCGGTTGAAAGGCAAACCCTGGCAGGTGGCCATCCGGTATAAAGACTTTTTAGATAAGACGACCCCATCGGCGGGAAACAAATAATCGAGCTATTACGTTTTTAGAAATACCTTCCAGCAATGGGGGCTCGCTGGAGGATATTTAGGGGACGAGGGGAGGAGTGCCTGTGCGTCCCGAAGAATTTAGAACGACACGTCCCACTGCAATCGAATACGCTGTTCCTGAAGATCCTTTCCCACAGGTTGCGCGAGGGCAAACCACGTTCCATCCAGGGTCAGCTTGTTTTTGTGTCCCGCAAAAAACCAATTGATGGCGGTTGTGAATTCCTGCAACGTGTCATTATTCGCGGAAACATTGGGGTCCACAAAGGCGTATCGGAATGCCACTTCCAATGGTTTGGGTACTACAGGAATTAAATAATGGGGGAAGTATCCGATTTGCGAATAACTGCCCATGAGGTTGGTTTTACTCCCTGGTGCCCCTTCCATAAAACTGGAATCTTTTACCTGTTTCCAATGGTATTCATGTTGAAGGGAGAGCCCGCGCCATTTCAGTGCGAATTCCTCCATAATCCCGTCTACCCGGAATTGACCATTTGTAGCTGTAGAATCGCTGGTATAGGCCATCCCGGCTGAATTCATACTTCCCAAGGTTCCGCATCCGCTTGAGGACCATCGGG
>JBFJON010000286.1:0-3481 GCA_041617575.1 Nitrospirales bacterium
CGTAATAAGACCTTTGGCATAGTCTGAAATAACAATGCAGGAGAGATCAGAAAGGCGAGTGCCCACATGCCTCACAATTTTCCTTTCAATTGCCTTCGAGACTTGAGCCCGTTGTTCGACATCAAATCGAACAATTTGTTGGTTGTGGGCAATGACTCTGGTTTTTTTTATGGTCGGACGGCTTTTATCGATGAAGATTCCTGGAGCCCGTTTTGATGACTTTTGAATTTCTTGCAATATACGGTTTCCATATGGATCATTGCCAATAAGTCCACAGAGTTCAACCTGACCGCCTAGCGTGACGATATTATGATAGACATTGGCGGCCCCTCCCATCCGATAGGATTCCGAATTCACATGCACAACCGGGACGGGAGCTTCAGGGGAGACGCGATTCACCGAACCCCAAATATAATGATCCAGAATAAGATCGCCGAGTACTAAAATTTTCGTTTGAGAGAAGCGACGAAGGTAGGTCTTGAGTTTTTGAGAGGGAATCGATGGAACAGGAGATGGGGTTTTCATTCGAATGCACGATCAAGAAAAAGAACGGCTAGGGCAGGCCTCAAGAAACGCTTATTCAATGCTTTTCCCAATTCGATTCCAGCGGATCCAACCCGTCCATGATTCTTGCCCATTCCATGACCAGTACACTAGGAAAGCACGGCCTTTAATTTTATTCATTTTCACAAAACCCCAAAAACGACTGTCAAGGCTTTGATCACGATTATCCCCCATCACAAAATAAGAGTCAGGTGGGACGGTTAACGGACCTAGATTATCACGCGGATTGATACGGCCATCAATAATTCCTGGATCAACTCTTTGGGTAAAATCTTTATCAACAAAATGTTCTCCATTGACGAAAACTTTTTTATTGCGAATTTCTATGACATCATCAGGAGTCCCGATCACGCGTTTAATGAAATCTTTATTTTCATCTTCAGGATATCGGAACACGATGACATCTCCACGTTGAGGGGAGTCAAAGTCCATCACAATCGTGGAGGAATAACAGGTGACCGGCGGAAATGCCACTTGAAATTCACAGTCTTTCGGTAATTGAAACCCATAGGCTAATTTTGAAACCAGGATATGATCGCCAATGAGCAGCGTAGGGATCATGGACCCGGAAGGGATTTTAAAGGCTTGAACCACGAACACCCGGATAGTGAGGGCTAAGATAATGGCAATGATGAGGGCTTCGGCATATTCCCGGATGATGGATTTGGTAGAAGGGGCGTTTTCTGAGCTCGCAGCAGCCTCGGAATGAGGCTTCCCAAGGCTCGCATCTGGAGTTTCCTTTGCGTTTGATGGCTGTGGCTCTTTATGTGCCATCGGTGATTTAACTCGGATCCGTCTTAAGAATGGCCAGAAACGCTTCTTGCGGGACTTCCACTCGACCTATTTGTTTCATACGTTTTTTCCCTTCCTTTTGCTTTTCCCATAATTTCCGTTTTCGGGAAATATCACCACCATAACATTTGGCGGTCACATTTTTCTTGAGCGCGCCAATGGTTTCTCTCGCAATGACCCGTTTCCCGATAGCCGCTTGTATGGCAATTTCAAACATTTGTTTCGGGATGAGTTTTTTCATCTTTTCGGCTAATTGTCGTCCGCGACTGGTGACTTTATCCTTGTGGGCAATGATTGATAAAGCATCGACGGTTTCTCCATTGAGTAATAAATCGAGCTTTTCTAAATCAGATTTCCGATAGCCCAGCAATTCATAGTCTAAGGATGCATAGCCTTGGGTTCGAGATTTCAAACGATCATAAAAGTCTAACACAATTTCATTTAAAGGCAGCTCGTAGGTCAACATGGCTCGTGTAGGATCAAGATAGCTTAACCCAACCTGAATCCCCCGACGCTCCTGACAAAGCTGAAGGATATTGCCAATATACCCTTCGGGGACGATGATTGTGGCCTTAATAAAGGGTTCTTCTATTCGCTCAATTCGAGAAGGGTCAGGGAGTTTAGAAGGATTATCGATATCGATGACCTCCCCTGTTGTGGAAAACACCCGGTACACCACGGTCGGTGCGGTACTAATGAGGTCAAGGGCGTATTCTCGCTCCAGACGTTCTCGAATAATTTCCATATGTAGCAGACCTAAAAACCCGCATCGAAAACCAAACCCCAAGGCCAGTGATGTTTCAGGTTCGTAGACAAACGAGGAATCATTGAGTTGTAATTTTTCCAAGGAGTCACGGAGATCCTCAAATTTGGCATTATCCGTAGTATAGAGACCGCAAAAGACGACGGGTTTCACGTCCCGATAGCCAGGCAATGGCAGAGCTGTTGGTCGCTTTGGATCCGTAATCGTATCCCCGATCTTCGTGTCAGAAAGCTCCTTCATGCCTGCGCAAATATACCCCACCTCCCCTGGCCCCAGTTGTGGAACTTTGGTTCGCTTAGGAGAGAAGATACCGACTTCTAATACTTCAAACTCTCGTCCGGAGGACATCATTTTAATCATCATATTCTGGCGAATGGTCCCATCCTTCACACGGAGCAAGACAATGGCACCTTGGTAATTGTCAAACCAGGAATCAAAAATCAACGCTTTTAATGGCTCCTCAGGCGACCCCGTCGGAGCCGGGATAATGTCCACAAGGCCTTCAAGAACTTCTCGGACTCCACGCCCATCTTTTGCACTGACTGGAAAGGCCTCATGCTCAGAAAGGCCCAAGACATCATGGATTTGGGTTCTCACGCCTTCCACATCCGCGCTGGCTAAATCAATCTTATTAATAACGGGAATAATGACTAAATCGTTGGCCATGGCTAAGTGGGCGTTCGCGATGGTTTGAGCCTCGACACCTTGAGTCGCATCAATTAATAAAAGGGCCCCTTCACAGGCGGCTAGACTCCGAGAGACCTCATAGGCAAAATCAACATGCCCGGGAGTATCGATCAAATTAAAGAGGTAGGTCTCCCCTTTCGAGGTTCGAAATTGAGTGCTCACAGCATGCGCTTTTATGGTAATTCCACGTTCACGCTCTAAATCCATGTCGTCAAGATATTGTGCGCGAAATTCACGTTGGGAGACCGCTCCGGTCATTTCCAAAAACCGATCGGCTAACGTCGATTTGCCGTGGTCAATGTGAGCAATAATTGAGAAATTTCGTATGTGGGTTTGCGGGAAGGTCTTGCGCATTCGGAATGTCTGTGATTGTAGTGTGGCGCTAAAAGGTTGTCAAAATTTACCAGATTTCTCTAAAATCATTCGAAGAAAATGCCGAAGAAATTAGCCCAGTCCATCATACAATTGAAAAAAGACGCTTGTTCTTATGTGTGGCATCCCTTTACCCAAATGCAGGAATGGGAAAAGCAACCACCTCTTATTATCAGTCGAGGCAAAGGAACTTTCGTCTATGATGTCGAAGGCAACGCCTATTTGGATGGGACATCATCCATTTGGGTGAACCTTCATGGGCATCGGCACCCGACAATCGACCAAGCTATTCGCCACCAACTC
>JBFJON010000287.1:0-3479 GCA_041617575.1 Nitrospirales bacterium
GAATGTGCCGACCTGACATTTGAAACCCGACGACAAATCGGGTTGATCGTGAATCGGCAGGGGCAAATTGAATCCGTCATCATTGGCAATGGGCATGAATTGGTGATTCCCAATTTGTCGAGGACTCGTTCAGGTCTTCGGTTGTTACGTGGCGTGCGATTGGTTCATACCCATCTTAAAAATCAACCGCTAACTCAGGATGATCTCACCGATTTGGCACTTCTGCGCCTAGATTTAATTATGGCGTTGGGGGTAGGGAAATCGGGGGGGCTTCAAGATGTGTATGTCGCGCATAATGTGCCAAATTCCACACATGCCCAAGCCTATGTTCAATTAGCACCCTGTGCCTTTGGGTCGTTTCATTTGAATTGTCAGGAATTTATTCAGTCCCTGGAACAGGACATTCTCAAAGGCTGTCAGGTATCCAGAGAAGATATTCGGGAAGGGCGGGCCCTGTTAGTCAGTGTGGGCATAGGGCATATGGCCTTTCAACAAGAGCGGATCGATGAACTCCAAGAATTAGTACGAGCGCAGGATGTAGAAGTTTTGGGATGTGTGTCCCAACGTCCAGCGGCTATTCATCCGAAATATGTGCTCGGTTCAGGAAAAATGAAAGAGTTGGCGATTCAAGCACTGCAATCGGGAGCGGACACCTTGATTTTTGATCAAGATTTGACCCCGGCACAGGTCCGAGGTATTTCGGAAATTACCGATCTTCGGGTGTTAGATCGGTCACAAGTGATTCTTGATATTTTTGCCAAGCGGGCTCATTCGCATATCGGGAATATTCAAGTCGAATTAGCTCAATTACGGTATCGGCTGCCTCGACTGGCTCAGTCGAGCACGGCCTTCTCTCGTCTGGCGGGTGGTATTGGGACTCGGGGACCTGGCGAAACGAAATTGGAAACGGACCGCCGACGAATTCGTGAACGCATTCAGCATTTAGAACGAGACCTAGCGTCCATCGGTCAAGGCCGCCAAGAACAGCGAAAGCGTCGAATGAAACGTGGATTATCCGTAGTTTCGATTATCGGTTATACGAATGCAGGGAAATCGACTCTTTTCAACGCGTGGTCGGACAGTCACGTTTCGGTGAAAGACCGTGTTTTTGAAACGTTAGATACCGTCAGCCGGCGCTGGCACCTTCCAACTCTGGGAGAAGTCATTCTCACGGATACTGTGGGGTTTATCCGGGATTTGCCAAAAGACCTTGTGGCCGCATTTCAAACAACGTTACAAGAGTTACAGGAAGCCGATGTATTGGTGCATGTGATTGATGCACATGCGCCGGATCCTGGGCAGCACATCAGGGCGGTTGAACATGTTTTGACTGAATTAGGCTTTGAAAACATTCCGCGCATTCGATTTTTCAATAAAGGGGATCTTCTTGAAAGTGAAGACATGCAGCGCTTATGTCAACGGTATGAAGGAATTGGGGGATCGACTTTGGACGTGAACTCTCTGCAGCTGATTCAACAAGAGATTGCCCGTTTGCTTCTGACTCTTCAGGATCCAACTTTCCGATTTTCAGAGGCAAGCGGCATTATCATCGATGAGCATGTTCCTTCTGGAAATGGTGTTGGATAAAAATGGTGGCGGGCCTAAAATTATCACGAAAAACAGCATCTCGCTCTGAGAGGTCTCATAATGCTGCCAAGGAACGTGTAGGGCGGATTCTGAAACATTTAGAAAAGTCTATTCCAGAACCTACAGTCGCGTTAGACTCCTCTAATCCATTAGAGTTGTTGGTGGCGACTATTCTGTCTGCGCAATGTACCGATGAGCGTGTGAACCAGGTGACCCCGAATCTTTTCGCTCGCTATCGTTCGGCAGAAGATTTCGCGAAAGCTGAGCAGGTTGAATTGGAGTCTCTTATCCGGTCTACCGGATTTTATAAAAGCAAAGCACGAAATCTTATTGGATGTGGGAAAACGTTGGTGTCAAGGTTTAATGGTAAGGTTCCTGCGTCGATGGATGCGTTGACCACGCTTCCCGGGGTGGGGCGTAAGACAGCCAATGTCATTTTGGGGAATTATTTTGGAGAACCCGCCGTGGTTGTGGATACGCATGTGAAGCGAGTCGCCAATCGGCTCGACTTGACGAAGAGCCAAGATCCAACCAAAATCGAAGAAGATCTTCAATCTCTCCTGCCGCAATCTCAATGGACGATGGGAACACAACGAATCTTATTACATGGGCGGCATGTGTGCCAGGCCAGAAAGCCAAACTGTGACCGGTGTGTGCTATATGACGATTGTGAATGGGAAGGTAAACAACGGCTAATATGAAAAGTATGACGGGTTTCGGTAAACGTGAAGGGCTCTCGCAGGGAACCATGGTGGGGGTCGAAATTCGATCGGTGAATAATCGCTTTTGCGAAATCATGGTCCGTCTTCCCAAAACATTCTCTAGTATGGAAATTGACCTGAAAGAACAGATTAAAAAGGTTTGTGAGCGAGGGCGAGTTGAGGTAATGGTGACGGTCAATGGGGGAGGATCCGGCATTAAAAGAATGGTCCAGTTGGATCGAGATCTGGCACGTCGCTACGTTCAGGGGTTGCAGTCTTTGCAGCGTGAATGTCAATTGAGTGGGACTGTCGATGTGAATGTCGTGGCAGGTTTTCGTGATCTGTTTTCTGTGAATGAAAAGACCGCGCCGATCAACCATTTGTCGACCGTGGTGACGGGATTGACCCAAAAGGCGTTAGGCGAATTAGAAAAAATGCGAAGGAAAGAAGGCGCGGCCTTACAAAAAGATCTAACCCAACGTATTCTTACCATCGAAGGTCGCCTTCGCACGCTCCAACAGCGTATTCCTGTGGCCTTACAAGCCTCCGGCGTTCGCTTGAAGGCGCGGGTAGCGAAATTATTAGAGGATCAGTCTGTGAATATGGATCGGTTGGCCCAAGAAATTGTGATGTTGGCTGAACGTTCCGATGTAACGGAAGAGCTCACCAGGCTGAAGAGCCATGTGGCTCAATTCCGTACCGCTCTCAAAGCCAAGGCCCCTGTCGGCAAACGCCTGGATTTTCTTCTCCAAGAGATGGGGCGGGAAGTCAATACGATAGGTTCCAAGGCCAACGATGCGGAGATTTCCGCTGAGGTGGTGGAATTAAAAAGTGAATTGGAAAAAATACGCGAACAGGTTCAAAATATTGAATAAACCTTTTCTGATACTCTCAGCAGATGAAATGGTATGTCATCAGTAGAGGGAAAAAAGCTCTTATTTGTGGTATCCGGGCCTTCGGGTGTGGGAAAATCGACGCTTTGCCGGCATATCTTACAGGGTATTCCCGAGATTCGCCTGTCGGTGTCCTATACCACGCGCCCTCCGCGTTCCGGTGAGACGGACGGTAAGGAGTATCGGTTTATTCCCGAAGATGAGTTTCGCGCAAAAATTGAGGAACATGCCTTTGCTGAGTGGGCCGAAGTCTACGGTCGGTTGTACGGAACTCCATGGAAAGAATTAGAGCAGGAGC
>JBFJON010000288.1:0-3471 GCA_041617575.1 Nitrospirales bacterium
AAGCGACAGTCATACAGACTCCAATGATTAAGCTGGTTGAGATGAGAATGGGTCCAATCCCGCCCTCGCGGCCTGCATTTTCTGGAGAAGAGAACAAGAAGCTCCAAGAGAGTGGTGCCCAGCCATGCCATAGAAGATCTCCGAGTAGCCAGAGAAAACCCAAGCTGATCAGTCCTGCCGAGCTCCAGATGATCACCAGACTAAAGTGTTCTTGAACGCTCTTACTTTGTGGCAGCATAGGTTTCTCGGTGCCGAAAGCCTTCGGCCATCATAACGAATACCACGACCATTCCCATGAGCAGAAGGCCACCGACGAAGAGAGCGGATCGATGATTCCCCAAGGCATAGGCCATTTCCAATGCGATATTTGCGGTTAAGGTGCGTATGGGATCAAAGAGGTGTGATGGCGTTTGGACCACGTTGCCACAGACCATCAAAATCGCCATGGTTTCTCCAAGGGCTCGGGCTACGCCTAAGAAAATTCCCGTAAATAGGCCTGCTTTTGCCGTTGGGAGAATCACCCTTCGAATCATGGACCATCGACTGAGTCCCAAAGCTGTGGCGTTGTGAATAACGGAAACGGGAATTTGAGCAAGACTAGCTTGAACGACCAGGGTGATTGTGGGAAGGATCATGAGAAACAGAATGAGAATGCCCGCTAGTAAGCTTGGTCCAGGCAGTTGCCAGCGAGCGATGAGTGGAACGAGGACAACCAGTCCCCACAGCCCAAACACGACCGACGGAATACCGGCCAATAGTTCGATTAAACGGCGGTACCCTATGGCTAAAAAGGGAGGAGCATAATACTGAATAAATAACGCCGAGAGTATGCCGAAGGGAGCCGCGAGCATAATCGAGCCAAGGGTTGCCCATAATGTACCCCAAAGCATAGGCGTGAGGAGGTAGAGATTTTCGGTGGGATACCAGGCGGCGTCTGTAAAAAATGAAGCGAGACCGAGCTGCTGGAAGGCTGGCCATGCTTCGTGGACAAGAAAAATCATCACTAATACGAGAAGACTTCCTGAAGCGAGCGTCAGGAAACGAAGGCTCCAGAGTAAAAATCGATCGCTATGGATGTGGGACGAAATATTGTTTGAGGATAAGATCATGGACTGCGGAAGATCGCGAAAATTCAATAAAGGTTTGTGCTAACCCTGTGGGTGGTGTTTTTGAAACGAGTGTGAGTGGTCGGGACAGTGGGAAGGTCCCATTTTGTACAGTTTCCAATGTTGCGGGAATGTGCTGCAAGGACAACAACCGGATCGGTACTTCATGCGTCGCGTCATACTGTGCGGTTCCGACCGAAACATAACCAATGGCGTGAGTGTTGGCTGCGACGGTTTTGATTCCCTGCTCATTGTCGCCGATGATCACATGAGCTCGAATAGCCCGATTGGACAGTTGGAAATACTGAAGGAATAACTCCAGGGTTGAGCGCCCTTCGGCTTTGTTGACGACCGTGATTGGCGCATCGGGTCCTCCAACGGACTTCCAATTCGTGATGGCACCCGTATATATCGCCTTGATTTGTTCATTCGATAAATCATGAACAGGGTTGTCCTGGTGCAGAATGATCGTAATCCCATCCTGTGCAATCGTGGCTCCATGCAGAGCATGCTCTTGAGGTTTCAAAGCTCGAGACACCATGCCGAAGTCCGCCAAGCCGTTCACCGTATCGGCGATGCCTCGTGAAGAGCCACCTGTTTGAACGTCGATTCGTGTTCCTGGATGTAGCCTTTCAAACCGCTTTCCTATTTCCGATACAAGCGGTGCCATGGTGCTTGATCCGGTAATCACCAGCTTTCCCTGGGATGCCTCAGCAAGAGTTTGGCTGAATACGATGACGAAAAAAAAGAAGACCCCCAGCCAGGCAACGAGTTTTAATCTGGTCAAAAGTGAGGGAATAAACTTTTCTAGAATAGCGGTTTTCAAGTTTTTCCAAAATTGCAGATTAATCAAAGGAAATTTTGCAACATCCGAGGTTGATGGCTTTTCCAGCCGTGGAGTCTGAAACGTCCTCTGGTAATTGATAGATCATGGTTTTGCCTTCTCGCGTGGCCTCGACTAAGCCGTTGTCCCGCAACACGGCCAAATGATGGGACAACAAGCTTTGTTCCACGTTTAGCTCTTCCATGAGTTCCCCGACATTCCTCGGACCGCCCATGAGGAATTCTAATACCGCCAAGCGGGTCGAATCCGACAAGACTTTTAATTTACTCGCACATGAAGGAGAGACATTTTTGATCTTCATAATCCGGTAGGTCCAAACTATGTAAGAATGATTAGAGATATGAATACTATTTCATATGAATGAATATTTATATTAAAATTTCTCCTGAGTCAAGCCCTCATCTCAATTCTGCAGTTTTTAAAGTACTCTTCAGGGCCAAACAGGCGAATCATAGGCCATCATTCTCCATCTGGATCTTTTTTAGTAATTCCTTCAGAATAGAAGCTCACAGTCATCGTGGCGATCAAGGAGAAATGCTATGGGTACCGTTGGGCAATTAATGACACGGGATGTAAGTTTCATTCATCAGGAAGCTAGTATTCAGGACGCTGCTCGGTCCATGCATACCAATCGAATCGGATCGTTGTTGGTGAAGAAAGAAGACGATTTTGTGGGTATTGTGACCGAAACAGATGTTGTGAAAGCTGTGGCGGAACAACCTGGCAAGGTTGGTCAGTTAACCGTGAAGGAGTTAATGTCTAGTCCGATCATTACTATTGATCGAAAGATGGCGCCCCATTATGCAAGAGATCTCATGGCTGATCGAAAAATACGGCATTTGGGAGTGACGGAAGAGGGGAAGATCATCGGAGTTATTTCCGTGCGGGATCTCTTGGCTTATTTTAAAACGGTGTCCAAAGAGCTAGAAAATTCCTAAAATATTTCTCAAAAACAATCGGATTCTTTCAATATTTTCAAGGTTAGAAGACTACCGCTTCAGTCTACTCAATCTTTGCTCCTTCTGCTTTTTGAATCATGGAGGAGAGACGTTCTTCTTCTTGCTGAATTTGTGTAATGCGTCGTTCAATCCACGGGCCAATGGTTTTTCCTTTTGATTTGATTTGGGCCTTCAATCCGGCAATCTCCTCTCGAATGGCCTCACGCTGATCTTTTAACGCCTCTATTTGAGCCATCGCGTCGGCTTTATCAAAAATAAGGGATTCAAGATTATTCTCCAGGGCCGGATCTTCCGAGGGCGGCAATGTCGTCGATTTGGGTGGTTAGACGCGAACGCCCTCCTCCAGCCGGCGTTGATTCATGACCATTGGCGAAATTATTTCGACTCCAGCATCATGGAGAATGGTGAGCATCTTGGCGCGGAGCTTTGAACGTGCACTGAGCAGTTGTGTGACTTCACTTAAAAACCCGGACACTCGGTAGATCACGGAATAGTCTCCAAGATCCATAATGTGAACATACGGATCCTTGAGTTTTGCGGCCGAAGCGGCTTCCACTAGCAA
>JBFJON010000289.1:0-3466 GCA_041617575.1 Nitrospirales bacterium
CACAAGATATGAATTCCCCTAGAAAGACAGCTGCCCAAGAGGCTCAACTGCATGGAGGATTGGCGTTTCCCATTATGTTTGATCAGACCGCCATAGGCATCATGGAATTTTTCTCGTGTCACCTCCCTATAGATGACCAGGACTTACTGGATGCCTTCCAATCAATCAGTATTCACATTCGTCAATATCTAAAACGTGAATCAGCTGAAACTCAAGCTCTTGCCAGTCATCAGGACTTGGAAGCAACCAATGCGAAACTCCTCGCGGCAAGAGACCAGGCCATGGCCTCAGCCAAAACCAAATCAGAATTCCTTGCCATGGTAAGCCATGAAATCCGTACTCCGCTGAATGGGGTGATTGGAATGACTGACTTGGTCTTATGCACGGACTTAGATGCCGACCAGCACGAAATGGTCAAAACGGTCAAACATTCTGGGGAATGCCTTCTCACCATCATTAACGATATTTTGGATTTCTCAAAAATCGATGCAGGGAAATTGGATTTGGAAGTCATTGACTTTGAAATACGGACGGCGGTGGATGAAGTATTAGACATCCTTGCGGAACGAGCCAGTCAGAAAGATCTTGAGCTGATTGGTTTAGTCTATGCCACGACCCCTCTGCAATTACGGGGAGATCCGGGAAGAATCAGGCAGGTTCTTTTTAATCTTATAAGCAACGCGATCAAATTTACAAAAAAGGGGGAAATTGTGGTTGATGTCTCGGTGATTCAGACGACCACCAAAACCACGACTCTTCGATTTGCTGTCACCGACACGGGAATTGGCATTGCTCCTGAAGCTCAAAAGAGGCTCTTTGAGTCATTTACCCAAGCGGATGGCTCAACGACTAGAAAGTTCGGCGGCATGGGATTAGGATTGGCCATTGGTAAACAATTGGTGACCCTGATGCAAGGAGAAATTGGAGTGATCAGTGAAAAGGGGCGCGGCAGTACGTTTTGGTTTACCATTCCCTTCGCTCTTGGCTCCACGTCCTCTCCGACTCCATTCCCCAATGCCACCCTCCAGGGCCGTCGTTTGTGTATCGTGGAATCCAATGGCACCGTACGCTTTCTTTTGCAGCATTACGCCCAATCATGGGGAATGATTTGTGAGGTGGCGCAAAATGGACGTGAAGGGCTCGCGTTGCTTCATTCACATACCAAAATGGGTCAATCTTTCGATATTGCCATTTTGGACCATACCCTTTCAGAAACGATTCAGGAAGATGGACTCTCCTTAGCCAAACGGATTCGGAAAGATCACGAGATTTCTGACATTCCTCTTATTCTCCTGACCGCTTTTGGAAAACGAGGCGATGGTAAATTAGCTCAACAAGCCGGTTTCAATGGATATCTTACGAAACCTATTCGGCATCAACAATTACAACAGTCCCTGCAAATAATTTTAGGCAGCCACCAACAGACCGCCGCATCCACCAGCAGACTTTCCTCCCCATTGATCACTCGACATACTGTTGAAGAAGCCCAGGCTCGAACCCAATTCCAGATTCTTTTAGCTGAAGACAATCTCGTCAATCAAAAAGTCACTGTACGGATGCTTCAAAAAATCGGCTATCGTGTTGATGTCGTCGAGAATGGTCAAGAAGCTGTCGAGGCTGTTGATCGCACATCCTATGATCTCGTGCTCATGGATTGCCAAATGCCGGAATTGGATGGCTTAGATGCGACTCGCGCGATCAGGAAGGCAGAAAGTATAAAGTTAGAAATTAGGGGTAAGGAGGTAGAAACAGTCCACTCTGAGACGCCTAACTCCTTACTCCTGACTAATCACTGTTCCCGGATGCCCATCATTGCTCTGACAGCCAATGCCTTTTCTGAAGACCGGGTAGCCTGTCTTGAAGCGGGTATGGATGATTTCCTCACCAAACCCGTCAGAATAGAAGAGCTGGGAAAAACGATTAACAAATGGTTACCACTTCATGAAGCAAGCAACCTGGTAGATCAGTCCATTACAAAAAAAACTCGAAAAGACCCCACCACCTTACCTCCTTCTCTTGATGATACAATTCTTGAAAATCTTAAAACCCTTGGTGGCGAAGACAATCCTGAATTTTTCCTCGCCGTGATTGATCAATTTCTCTCGGATCTGCCTCGGCACCTCGAAGGCATTAAACAGGCCGTCGAGCGTCAAGACTCTGAGGCCTTAGTAAAGACGGCCCATGCCTGCAAGGGCTCCTCTCGATCGATCGGAGCCACTTTATTGGCGGAGATTAGTTATGCCTTGGAATTATTGGGTCGGGAAGGAAGGATGACAGACACTAGCGCAAAATTTGAGCAGTGGCTCCAAGAACAAGAGCGGACGACTCACGCACTCCAACAAGAAAGAGAACAACTCACGTCATCCACTTTGTCAACTCCACTTACCTAGCTGAGTGCCACGATCCGAAATCGCACCTCATCGACTTGGTTGTAAGCCGCGACTTCGTCACCAATAAACAGATCCACGCGATAGAGCCCAGGCCTCTAACCCGCTTCAGGAGCAAGTAAGACGAAATAGCCTGATTGATCATTCGTGAAGAACTCTGGGTAATCGTGGGGTGCCCGTTCTAGATTGAACGAATCTTCAGATATTTCCAAATAGTGCTCAGATGAATTGTCGAATTCACCATTATGAGAAATAACACAAACTATCTACCAGCCAATTTTTTTCATACGGTCGACCGCTTCCGCCAATCGTTCCTTGGTGGTCGTCACAGTCATGCGGATGTACCCTTCTCCCGGGTCACCAAACCCATTACCAGGCGTCGTGACAATTCCCGCCTTTTCAATGAGGTGCGCGGCAAACGAGGCTGAGGTAAAACCTTTGGGCACTTCGATCCAGACATAAAACGCAGCTTCTGGCGTTTCTAGCGACAAGCCAAGTTTCTTCAAGCCAGCCACCAGCACATTCCTACGCTCTTGATAAATCCCTCTCAGATCATTAGTGACGGAATCATCCAATTCCAATGCGGTGATTCCGGCCTTTTGAATGGCCTGGAACACGCCTGAATCAATATTCGTTTTGACCTTTCCCAGTCCGGCAATGGCTTCTTGCCGTCCGACGGCAAAGCCAATGCGCCAGCCTGTCATGTTAAATGTCTTCGAGAGAGAATGAAATTCCACGCCAACTTCCATGGCACCTTCGACTTCCAGAAAGCTGCACGGCCGTTTGCCATCGTAATAAATTTCCGAATAGGCCGCATCATGGCAGACAATTATGTGATGCTCTGTCGCAAAATCTATAACCTTTTTGAAAAATTCTTTGCTCGCCACAACCGACGTAGGATTGTTCGGAGAATTCAAAAACATCATTTTGGCTTTTTGTGCCACGTCTTTCGGAATCGCATCTAAATCAGGTAAGAACCCTTTGTCTTTAGTTAAGGGCATAAAATGAGATGTGCCACCGGCGAAACTCACTCCAACGGGATAGACTGGATACCCAGGACTCGGGACTAACACGACATC
>JBFJON010000290.1:0-3460 GCA_041617575.1 Nitrospirales bacterium
GTTGAGCCATAGCAAGCATCTCATCAGATCCAGGAATTTTTCGAAGAGCTGGAGTATCTGTGACTCCTGCCATAAGCGAATTAACGGTAATCCCCAGAGGCGCCAATTCTAAAGCAAGTTGCCGCGTATGGGATTCCAAGGACGACTTGGCAGCAGAAACAGCTCCATAGGTTTTCCATACGCGAGCCCCTCCCGCACTCGTCATGGAAAAAATGCGGCTTCCCGAGCCTAAGAATTTTCGACTAACCAAATCTTGCGTCCAATAGACCAGAGAATTTGCCATGACATCCACTGTCATGTCCATTTGGGATTTAGTGATTGCTTCGGCTGGGGATTTCGCAATATACGGTTTTAATGTTCCAAAGGCTAATGAATGCATAAAAACTCGAACATTTACCGGCTTCCCAGACTCTTCTCCCCGTTGCTTTATCGCATTCAAAATTTCAGATCGCTTGTCTGAATCTGCAGCATTCGCATTAAAAAATAACACTTCACGCCCAAGCTCACGAATGTGTGTCACGATACGTTCCGCATTGGGTAATGTTGATTTTCGATCCAAATGGACGCCCACGATGTTCAATCCCAATCCGGCCAATTCTAAGGCTGCAGCTTCGCCAAACCCGCTTGAAGCCCCAAGAATTAAGGCCCAATCACCTTCACTCCACTTCATATCGGACATAGTGTTCCCTTCTTCTTTGATTCCTAACCAAAGAAAATCTCCTTCAATCTTCTACCACTACCCCCCAAAACCAAGGATACTAACCGATTACCGGAATGCCTTCTTTTAGTCAGACGATTAAACTACCAACGAACCAACGCAGATGCCCAGGTTAGACCTGCCCCGAAGGCCGCCAAAAGTACCAAATTGCCTTTTTGAATTCTCTGACTGAAAACCGCTTCATCTAAGGCTAATGGAATGGATGCCGCAGAAGTATTACCAAATCTGTCTAAATTTATCATCAATTTTTCTTGGGCTAACCCCAGACGCTGGCTGATGGCCTTCAAGATTCGCATATTTGCCTGATGAGGAATAAACACATCAATATCGCCCATGGCTACACTATTGGCCTTTGCCGCTTCTTGAGCTGCATCTTCCATTGATTTGACAGCAATTTTAAACGTTTCATTGCCTTTCATCTTGATAAAACACCGCTTATTGTCCAAAACTTCTTTCGAGGCCGGTTCTTTCGATCCACCACCAGGAACATGAATAATTTCAGAAAGCCGCCCATTGGCATGCAAATGAGTAGAAAGAATCCCTGAATGTTGAGGCCCCTGACCAAGAACGACGGCCCCCGCCCCATCACCAAATAACACACAGGTATTACGATCCGACCAATCCGTAATGGCTGACATGACTTCGGAGCCAATGACCAGCACAAACCGCATTCCATTTTTCACATAGGCATCGGCGATGGATAAGGCATAGATAAACCCGCAACAGGCCGCCGAAATATCACAGGCTGCAGCCCGTGTGGCGCCCAATCGGTATTGAAGAAGACTGGCGGTGGATGGAAGCGGAGTGTCTCCCGTACAAGTCGCCAAAAGGATAAGGTCAATATCAGCCGCCCGAACATTGGCGGCAACGAGTGCGCGCTGCGCGGCCTCCAGTGCCAAATCCGAACAGGCTTGCCCGGATTCGACTAACCGACGCTCCCGAATACCGGTTCGCTCTACAATCCAGGTATTCGACGTCTCAACCATGCGTTCCAAATCGGCATTGGTCAACAGCCGATTCGGTACGTAACTGCCTGTCCCAAGAATGGCGCTATTCATGTCTCAACCGACCGGTCCTGGTTTCAGCCAATAGTCAGAGAACGCCCTGTGCAATATCATCTCGAATGGCATCGATCAATCCACCTTTTGCCAAGGCATGGGCCTGCAGAATGGCGTTCTTGATCGCTTTTGACGAAGATCGCCCATGACAGATCATGCTGATACCCTCCACTCCCAAAAGTGGAGCCCCGCCAAATTCAGCATAATCGGTTTTTCGGCGTAAGCGAAGAAGAGGACCGGCCACAAATAGATAGGAGAAGCGCCCCAGAGCCGACTGAGCAATTTCCTTCATCAGCATTTTTTTTATGGCATCCGCCAGGCCTTCTGAAATTTTCAGTGCCACATTGCCAATAAAGCCATCACACACAATCACATCAGCATTCCCACTGTATACGTCCCGTCCTTCTACATTACCGATAAAATGAATATGACTCTCTTTCAAAAGCTTAAAGGCCTCTTTGGTCACTTCATTGCCCTTGGTATCTTCTTCTCCGATACTCAAGAGTCCGACACGTGGTCGATCGACGCCCAAAAGATGCTTCCCATATTCATGACCCATAATGCCAAATTGATACAGTTGACGAGCCGTACAATCGACCGTCGCCCCAACATCTAACATGATAGCCTTTCCTTGCCGAGTTGGTAGGGTCGCCGCGATGGCTGGGCGGTCAACCCCTGTAATGAACCCTAACAGAAAAAAGGCCGATACCATTGTGGCGCCGGTATTCCCAGCGCTCACCATGGCATCAGCCTGTTTAATTTTGACTAACTCCGTGGCTTTCCATATGGAAGAATCACGTTTTTTTCGTGCTGCTAATGCTGGGGATTCATGCATCCCCACAACTTGAGAAGCATGAAAAATTTCAATTTTTGGTTTCTTGCCGCTGAGTTGGTCTAGCTGAGCTTGAATAGCCGATTGATCTCCAACCAGAATCACAGAAAGAGATGATTCCCTCGTAGCTTGGAGGGCTCCTTCAACGCTGGGAGATAGACCATGATCTCCTCCCATCGCATCCACGGCTATTTTCATGGGATTGGCTTGAAAATAATCTGGGGGAAAAAAGTCAGTCGCTATCCTTCTTCAACCGCAATAATTGCCTTGCCTTTGTAAGTACCACAGTTCAGACAGGTCACATGAGGCTGTTTCAACTCATGGCATTGGGGACAGACCGAAAGGTTCGGAGGAGTGAGCGCATGATGGGACCTTCGTTTATCCCGCCGGGCTTTGGAGATTTTATGTTTAGGATTAGCCATATTCGTTCAACTTCTTCGTTAAGAGATGGTTATTACTTTCACGTCCTGATTCAAACAAGTCTCGGAGAAGGTGTGGGGGCTTTCTTACTCACCATAGAGGGCGTGTTCGGAACCACGGATGATGATCCGGTGACAGGCGTGCAACATCCACATACGCCTTCGTTTAAATTGGCTCCACATACTTGGCATAACCCGGCACAACTTTCCTGACACAAGGGGTACGGAGGAGTTGCCAGGATGAGAGATTCCCTCAAAGCTGGGAGCAGGTCAATTTGATTTTCTGTTATCGGGTACGTATCAGCGTCCTGTTCCGGGGCCTTATCAACCGGTGGAATGTGCCTTCGACTCCCTTTTTTCATTTTCTTAGAAGAGTCGGCGGAAGGAGCGGAAGGAGTTGATTGACAGAAATCGGCATCACAAGACAAAAACA
>JBFJON010000291.1:0-3455 GCA_041617575.1 Nitrospirales bacterium
CCAATTTGACGCCTCATTCTGTCAAACAATTGACGCGTAGAGTTAAGGTTGTCAGGGAAGGAGACATGTTCCTTGCCGAGACTTCAAATATTCGAACTGTTTTTTTTGAATTTTTATTGAGATTCCTGTCTTGACAATTTTGGTATAACAATTGCGAATTAGATCAAGGGGAGGGAATTGGCATTCAGTAGTGTGGCGGACCCGTATTTGATGATGGGGCTGGTTTTTTAGGAAACATATGACATCTCCTCATACCATTGAATCCCAGAATCCAGCTCCGGCCAACACAGGAGATTCTTCCACAATTGGCACATTATTACATTCCCTTTCAAATAAATTATTGCCTATTGTCGTGTTTTCCGAATTAGCCCTCCGTCGTTGCGAAGATGCCCAACTTAAGCCACAATTAGAGAAAATTCATGGGGCCGCCGAACAAGCTCGTGATCTTCTTGTTGAAATCCGGACTCTTCAAGGCAAAGTGGAATCCTAAATGATCTTGGTTTTTAGTCCGTCCTTCCTGTTGGCCTTGTTTATCATGACGGCTAAGGTTGCGATAAGGGTAATGTTTTAATGCTAAAAGGTGAAGAAAAATGGATAATGGCATCATAGGTTCTGAAGATCGTCGTCAGGATTGTCGTGCAGATGTCCCGGTTTGTCTATGGATTGAATTGCCGGTCGCCTTTTCTTATGAGCCCATTGAGCTTGATGCGGCAGCATTCAGTCAGTGGCAATGGGAAGAATTGGCGGTGTCTCCAGATCTGGTCAAGGCCATGGTCGATGAAAATGATCTGAGCATTCGTGATCCGTTGCTATTGCAAATGGTGACACGTATTGATTGGATGCTCACGTCGATTCTTCGGACCTTGGGAAAAGACAAGAACCTTAAACACGCGATTCCAGAATTAGCGAAAGTTAATCTCAGTGGGTCCGGGATTCGATTTTTTTCAGAACAGGAATTCCCTGTTGATTCCTTTCTGGTGTTGCGCCTAATCTTGCGACCGTTTATCCCAATGCAGGCTGTAGGAAAGATCATCCGAATTGCACCAGCACAGCATGGGGAAGACGGCGGCTTTGAGATTGCCGTTGAATTCACTCAAATAGCTCCAGATGATCGTGAAGCCATTATACGTCATGTCCTACGATCTGAAGCCACTCTCCAGCGTCTTCGACTTAAAAAGCCCGTTGATTCGGTCGTTGGATAAGTTGGAGAAATGGATCTGGTATCTTGGGTGTTTTTTTGTCGGGTTGAGTGGGTGCCAGGGACACCTTCAAGGTTCAGTTCAATTTCCAGCTGACTCGGATCCTTCTTCCTACGTTGAACCGCATCACGCTCGTTCTCTTGATCCTCCCTATTCGCTCGCTATTCTTCCCCTAGACAACTTGAGCCCGAATGCTAGCCTGCACTGGTTAGGGAGAAGTTTGTCTGAAATGCTGACCAGTGATTTAGCCAAATGGCCCTCCCTATCCGTCATTTCGCGTGAAGGCCTGGGACCTGTCCTTCGGGAACAGTGGCTTCAGCAACGAGGATTTTCTTCTTCAGCCGCAGCTGTTGAAATCGGGAACATTCAAGGTGTGCATTATTTAGTGCATGGGGGCTTTCATCAACATGAGGAAATCTTAACAATTGATCTGCAGGTTGTCGATGTTGAAACGGGCCTGGTGGTGAGTTCGTTGAGGGCGCAAGGTCTGGAAGGAGAGATTCCACGCTTAGAATACGATCTTGTGATGCAAATGCTCCCCCTCTTTGATCCTTCGATTGATTTGACAACGAGTGACCTTTCGGATCAGCTTGAAGAAAAAATTCCAAAACTCAGTTCGCCTGACCCTATGGAAGAGAGAGTAGGTCTCCAAATGAAGAGATCGGGATCGTTTGGATTACATTCGGTGCATCAAATTGATGTAAGGTTATCACTTGAGCGGATCACTCAGCATCGCATGCAGGCCTATCGAGTCGCAGAAGCATTTTGGCAAGACGGATGGTCAACTGAAATTGGGCAGTCCGATTATCGTGTTTGGCAATCACCTGAAGAACCCGCTGAACCCATCCCGCTGCTTACCATTCCTATTTCCATGTTTATGCAGGAGAATCGCATTGCTGATGTGTTGAAGAACGCGGGAGGAGAGAATGGTTTCGAATTCGTGAATCTTGAAGCGGATGGGTTTGCAAGAGCCAATGCTGATGGAATCGGACCTAGTCAATTGTTTTTTGAAAAGGTACGTCAACCACACCGCTTGTTTATCCGGGCATTAAACGAACACGGGGAGCTGATGGCAGTTTTTTCAAAATGGTCTTGGCAAACAAAGGCCATTCTTCGAATGGCGAGCCCAGACAGAATTCTCTTTCCTTTATGGCCTCAGCCATTCATCAGTGGGATTGCTGAATTTCCCGCTGCATGGGTTGAGCGAGGTGGGCAGCATGTGGCTTTTGATGCCGTGATGATGCCGATTCCGGATGAACAGCGTGACATTGTTCTTGAGCCAATTGTCTTATCTGATATAGAAGAGCAAGAAGGCCATAGTAAAATTGTCAAAGATGCGGCCTTTCTCCTGCCATTAAAGAAATGGATTCAAATGAAATGGAACCCCCCAATAACCGAGGCTTTACCCGTGGCTGGGTACCTCCCTGCCAATAAACGAAACGTCGTCGCTCTGTTGCATCTGCAGTCAGGGAAGATTGTGCGGGTTCAATTTCTCCCTTTTCCTTATGACGTTCTTTTCTCGCGCAGCCTTGAAGAACTTAAGACACACTTATTGGGATATTGCGTGAGTTGCCAAGATTCAGAAATATCTTCTTCTAGATCGGCTCTTCAAACAATTCGCCTACAATTAACTTTGGTGAAAGATCTTCATGGCCTTCGATTCGGTTCCCCTCCTCGCTGAGCTTCCTTATAGCCTCTGGCAGGGTATCTGATTTCCGGATGTACTGCCGGATATGAGGAATTCAAAAGTTCGGGCCAATGCCTCCGCAAGGTTTTTTCCGCAGCCGTGGTCAGTACATCATCAAGCGAATGGTCTTGACTGAAAATTCGCAAGGTAATCATTCGAGCTGGAAGATGCTGAAGATATGTACGTAAGCTTTCCTTTTCAATACTGCCTGTAGACGGATTCCATACAAAAATTTGAAATCCTCCCATGCTTAACAAGTTGATTGGCCGTGGATCTTTATGGGCGAAGTCAACCCGAAAATCCGTTCGTTTCCATTTCCTTGGAAGAGCTTGGCGCATTCGTGATAAGAAATCCTTTGGTTGAAATGACGATGAACCCTGGGGGATAGGCAGTAAGAGGCTAAACGCTGTTTTCCATTTCACATGCCTCCCCATAATTTTAGCCCATTCGGTCCCGAGCTGCCGCTTTTCTAAAGAACGGGATTTGGGCCAAGCACGAACTGTTTCCATGACGTGCCAATCGGTGAGATACAAATAACGAGATAAAGCATCGAGAGGATTTTTAGGGAA
>JBFJON010000292.1:0-3452 GCA_041617575.1 Nitrospirales bacterium
GTCTCCGGCCAGGTTCAGCCATCAGACCACTCGCAAGTGTGGCGAGTACGCGAGAAGGAGCACATTTGTAGGGACTGCCGCTTCCCGGATGAAGAACAATCAATGGACCCTGAGAAGAGTCAAACGTGTCACTTTTTCCAATCCCAGGAAAAGCAAGAGGAGCCTCTTCAGAAAAATCATCCTCACGTTGAGAACAACCATTTTCTCCGACAAGCCAGGGCTCAAGGATTTCCAAATATCGATCAGCCATATGATGGGCTTTTAGCCTTAAATCATGAGGAGATCGAATCATTACAGTCTCAATTCCAACCTCAAAAAAATGCCGCTTCCATGTACCATCTGAATCATCCATCCATCCTACCGCTCGATCACAACGCTTGAACAGATTAGAAATTATCCCTTCTACATGAACAGATTTTCCAGAAGTGAGGAAATGGATATCATCGAAAGAATATGCTTGATGAACCTCTTGGCAGGCCACCAACACTTCACCAAGTTCCTTATGCCCAAACCAAACAACCAAATGATCAGGAAACTGCTTTTTTAGAACATGCACAGTCTTCAAGGCCAGGATCCCATCTCCAAATGCCCCGGGATGAAATAGACATAATAATTGGGGAAACCGTTTCATTGAGGGGAGGAGGAATGTGAGGTCCTTTTCCGTGCAAATTCCAAATCCGTAGGAGTGTTAATATTGTTAAATGACTGCCGATTGGGATCAATATCGTCAAACAATGATTCTTCAATAATCTTTACTGTTAGACCAGAGCGAGAGACTAAATTTTGAATCTTAAGGTCCCCTTCATGAATCATCTGTTCGATAACCGTGGCACACCGCTTAGAATAACGGGCATGTAATGGATGCAGGCCGTTGGAAAGTTTCACCACCAGTACATCGCTGGCTGGCTCCAAACATAAACGAGCAATACTTTCTTTTAGTAAAAAAGGCATATCACAAGCCACAACAAAGTTTAAAGAATTCTGGGCCTCCATCAACCCCGTGTACAGACCACCCAAAGGACCTTTTTTTGGAATTTTGTCAGTCACTAAACGAACAGGAAGGTGTGAACAATCATAATCCTCCTGAGCAGTAACCACGAGCACTTCATCAAATAAGCCATTCATCAATCGACATACCCGATCCAGAAAAGGCTCCCCTTCCCAATAGAGACGCCGTTTATCACGCCCCATTCGGCGACTTTGTCCACCGCCAAGGATGACACCAGTAATGTGGGGAAATTGAGGGTGTGTCGGCATAAAAAAAGGGGGTGGGAACTTCCCACCCCCTTCTCCAGTTTAAATCGCAATCCTAATGAACCAGGCGCTTAACTATTCCCCTGGGCTTTCCGCCGATTGGACCGCCGGGTCAAAATCCAGCCTTCGACGATCACCAAGCCGACGGCGGCTAAGCCAGCATACCATTTGGCTTCGGCTGGAATCGGGGGCTCTAACACCAGATAATAAAAGGCCGAGACGCCCATCTTCCGGCCCACGTCTCCATTGTGCCCATCCCACACAAAGAAGTTAATAGGAATGTATTTTCCGAGCTCAATATAGGCATCTTCTTCATAGTCAGCCTTGAGCGGGCGCGAAATGATGACGGTCCACCGACCATCCTTCCACTCCGCTTTGACTAATTTCAACTGTTCCGTGAAGTCGTCACGGTCTTCCAGGTCCATATCCCAACCGCTCCCCATATAGGCCATCAGGTTGCCATCCGCCGTCCATTTGGCAATATCGACGGGGAAGGTTTCATCCCCCCAAAAGTAACGAGGCTTCCGAGGGGCCGGCAATTCCTGCCATTTAATCGGCATTTGGAAGGCAATCCCATCATTAAAGACTTGATAGCTGTTTTGTTTGGCGGCGATCGAATCGGGATGCATCCCGTCATCCTCAAACAAGGAGCCCCCGGGCTCCTGTTCAACAATCCCATAGTCTTCGAGGTTGACCTCGTAGGGCTCCCAATCAACCTCATCCTTTAGAACGCTCTTCGTCCGATCATCCCATTGGAACATCAGGGTCAGGTGGGTGTCGTTGTACAGGGATCGCACCCACACATCATCAATACGAGTGACAAAGTTTCGAGGTTTATGCGTGATTTGTCCACCGATGGCCACAATTCTACGATCAACAGTCTTCCAACGCTCATCATATTCATCGGTGGGGAGTTCCCCTTCGACGATCTTTGAGGGAATCACAAAGTTAATTTTGGGCTTATCGGTCAAGGGGTCAATGCCTCTGGGCTTCGCTTCAAAAAGTGCCGTGGCAATCTCATCGGTGACTTTGCCCCCGGCAATGTCCACGTCCGTATCCCGTTCACAAAGGGACCCGACATAGTTGGCAGTATGCCATCGATTTTCCACGGTCATGTTGTCAGCAAAGGAGGGCATCGGGGTGCCATTGATCCCTGTTGAAAACGTGCGGAAAATGTTCGTCACATTATAGGCATCCTGGCGGCTTCCACGGAAATTCCAGCATTTATGCCAGTCTGCCGGTTGAATAGGAAATCCCCAGTCATCTTTCAGGTTAAAGGCATTGCCATCGCCTCGACCTTCCAAACCATGGCATTCAATACATTTATTTTCCACCACGAGTTCGGAACCTCGCTTGATGGACTCTGCTGATATGGGCACGGCTTGTGCCGCTAATTTATCAAGTTCGAGGACGTGCAATTCTTCAAACTCTTCATCCTGCCAAGACCGATCCTGAACCAATTCGGTGGTGACAAAGGCTAAGACATCCCGACGTTGATCTTCGCTCAGAATGCCTTCCCATGAGGGCATGGCTGAACCGGGCAACCCATGAGTCACCGTTTGAAACAGATCAACATCGATCAATGGCAATTGGCCACTAGCGGTATGTCGAATCTTAAATGTCCCGGCATTAAAGTTACGTGGCCTTGGCCATAAACGATCAGCCCCGGGCCCATCACCTGAACCTTCAACCCCATGGCACCACACGCATTTCGTAAAGTAAACACGTTTCCCAGCCTCTATTTGTTCGGCTGGGGGAGGAGCCGGCAATTTCTCAGCTTTAAAACCTTCTGCGTCTTGGGCGAAACTGGGACTACTGAATCCCATGCCTACCATGAGCACCCCTAGAGCGAGGAGGCTCAATGGAACACCTGTACGCCACTGGTGACCTATTTGCTGTCTGTTCATTGGTTTCCTCGTTGTTGCAGAATTAACGGTAGTTTGTTCCATGTTCATTGGTTTGGCCCTCCCCTAATCCCACGTCCGGGGGTAGTAGCCCGTATGCCAATATTCGAACATGATCACTTTCCATATTTCATCCACCGTCAGATGTTGTTCCCACGGCGGCATGACCGATGCCCACGGGAACCCCTCACCAGGCAACCCGATACCACCTTTGGCCACACGCCAGAACACAAATGTCTCTTGCAATTGTGCAATCGTCCCCGCATCCGTGAAATTCGCCGGGATCGGGTTGAA
>JBFJON010000293.1:0-3448 GCA_041617575.1 Nitrospirales bacterium
GAAGGATCGCCAGCCATAATGTAGGGGATGAGAGCCTTTTCCCCTTTGGTCTTTAAGTCATCGAATGTTTGTTGGATGCGGTGCGTCATATAAGTGAACCCGTAAAATTACGCTGTCATAGCCGCGGAGGCGGGTATCCAGAAGACAAGTGTAATCCTGGTTCCGCGTTGTCACGGGAATGAGGAGGGATGGTAATTAACGCGTTCCTGTCTTCTAATCGGTCTGTATGCATTATTGAAATTTCTAGCACATCTCAACTCTTGCACAGTACCTTCCCTAGATGGGGATCCCGTGCATGTTGGCAATCTGTTGAACGTCTTTGTCTCCTCGGCCCGAGAGATTCACTATGAGAATTTGATTTTTCTTCATCGTCGGAGCAAGCTTTACCACTTCTGCTACCGCATGGGCGCTTTCCAGTGCCGGAATAATGCCTTCTACTTGAGACAATAAGTTGAATGCTGCCAGAGCCTCCTTATCGTTAGCAGAGGTGTAGTGAATGCGACCCGTGTCATGATAGAAGCTGTGTTCCGGTCCAACCGCTGGATAATCCAAGCCTGCCGAGACAGAATGTGTGAGATTGACCTGGCCATCCTGATCTTGGAGTAAATAGGTCATGGTGCCGTGTAATACGCCGGGTGTTCCACCAGAAAAACGCGCAGCATGTTTTCCACTCTCTAGGCCATGTCCGCCCGCTTCGACACCCACCATCTTCACCTTCGTGTCTTTGACAAACGGATAGAACAAACCAAGGCTATTGCTCCCACCACCCACACAGGCCACCAGGCAATGGGGAAGCCGTCCCTCTAGGGACAGAATTTGTTTGCGTGCTTCTCGACCGATGACGGATTGAAAATCTCGAATCATCATCGGGTAGGGGTGGGCACCTAACACCGAACCCAAGAGATAATGGGTGTTACGAACATTCGTGGTCCAGTCGCGCATGGCTTCGCTAATGGCATCTTTTAACGTGCGGCTTCCGGCGTTGACTGCCGTGACTTTTGAGCCTAATAACTGCATCCGAAACACGTTGAGTGCTTGGCGCTCCATATCTTCCGTACCCATATAAATTTCTGCCTCTAGCCCGAACATGGCGGCGACGGTTGCGACGGCGACGCCATGCTGTCCCGCACCGGTTTCGGCAATGACGCGTTTTTTCTTCATGCGGCGTGTGAGCAGGGCTTGGCCTACCGTGTTATTAATTTTATGCGCGCCGGTATGACACAGGTCTTCTCGCTTAAGATAAATTTTGGCGCCACCCAGAGTTTTGGTCAGGCGTTCTGCAAAATACAGGGGAGTGGGGCGACCCACAAAGTTCTTGAGGCAGGTCTGAAATTCTTGTTGAAATGGTTTGTTGCGTTTGAATTTTTGATAGGCCTGATCGAGTTCATGGATCGCTGGCATCAAGGTTTCGGGCACATACATGCCGCCGAATTTCCCGAACCGACCATGTTTGTCAGGGTATGTTGCCATAGACAATAAGATGTTGTTCTAAAAAACGAAAAGAGGAGAGTATAGCGAGGAGGCGGCTAACACTCAAGACGAACCGCTTGGGTAAAGGTGCGAATTTTATCGTGATCTTTTTGTCCAGGGCTTTTTTCGACCCCACTGCTGACATCAACCCCATATGGCTGAACCTTTCGAATGGCTTCTTGTACATTGTTCGCCGTTAACCCTCCGGCCAGAAGGATGGGTGCGGCTTGCGCGACTTCTCTAGCCAATGACCAATCCCCTGTTTGGCCTGTTCCCCCATAGGCCTCTGTTGAAAAGGCATCGACGACAAATCCCCTGACTCCCATTCGCCCCTTGTACTCGGCTAAGGCCAGCAAGCTACCACGATCACGTAGACGAAGCGCGCGTAACACGGGTCGGCCTAGCGATTCACAAAATGCCGGTGTCTCCTCCCCATGAAGTTGAGCAAACGCGAGGCCACATTCGTCGAACACATTTCTTATGGTCTCTTGATCATGATTCACGAACACACCAACAGGTATGACAAATGGCGGGAGTTGCGCAATAATGCGTTTAGCAAGAGCGGATTCTATACAACGTGGACTTGGTGAATAAAACACGAAGCCCAGAGCATCGGCTCCTGCCTCGACAGCAACCCCGGCATCTTTCAGATTGGTTATCCCACATATTTTAATTTTGATGGACATGGATTTATATTATTCTGAATTCTCTTTACCAAAGAGTCTGCTATTTGAGAAAGCGCACAACCCTTCATCACCAAACTGGTCATTCCCGTGGAGGGTTATCCGTACTTTTCTGGATGCCCGCCTTCGCGGGCAGGATAAAGAAAACGAGGGTTCGTCTTAACTCCCTAGTAAGGTCATTTTGACTAAGGCCATTACACCCAACGAGTTTCAGAGGGTTCCTTACTGGAAGTGGTCGATGTCGGAAGCAATTCTCGAATTTTTTCTTCAATAGATTTGGCTCGAAGCAGAGATTCGCCAATGAGCATCGCCTGAACGCCAGCTTCTAAGATTCTCACGACATGGTCACGCTTATGAATCCCACTCTCACTGACAATCAGCTTGTCGGAGGGAATTCGTTTGGCTAAACGCTCAGTGACCGCGAGGTCGGTGGAGAAGGTATTGAGGTCACGGTTATTAATGCCAATCAGTCTGGCATGAGGAATCCGCTCAAGTACGATATCGAGTTCTCGTTCATCATGGGATTCAATCAAGACATCCAGGGTGAGTTCGGTTGCCAGAACAAAAAAATCTTCCAATTGCATGCGATCCAAGGCTGCCACAATCAATAAGACGCAATCGGCACCATAGGCTCGGGCTTCATAAAACTGGATCTCGTCCACCATGAATTCTTTATTCAAGGTGGGTAGATCAACGGAATCTTTCACGGATGCTAAGAAGTCTAAACTGCCTTCAAAGAACTCTTGATCTGTCAGCACGGAAAGCGCATGAGCTCCTGCATCGCGGTATTGTTTAGCAATGGTAACCGGATCGAAATGATCTTTGAATTCAGGACGCAACAGGCCCTGACTTGGAGAGGCTTTTTTAATCTCAGCAATCAATGCTGGGGCCGTTGCTGACTGTCCGGCTTCAAGGGCTTGGATGAATCCCAGCGGGGCACGTTGGTCGGTAATCCGGGTTTTCATGGTCGACCGATAACCCCGGTTTTGTTTCCGGCGCAATTCTGCCTTTTTGTGGTCCAAAATTCGTGAAAGAATCATGCCGCAAATGCTTTGGTATACAAAATGAGTTTTTCAAGTTTTTCAAAAGGCTCGCCGCTGTCCAGGACCCGGCCGGCTTCTTCAAAGGCGGTTTTCAAAGATGTGGATTTGTTGCATGCGACCAACGCGGGAGCCGCATTCATTAAGACAATATCACGTTTAGGGCCACGTCTGCCTCGAAGAATGTCTAATATGATTTTGGCGTTGTCTTCGGGAGTCCCACCTAGTAATTCCTTAGCAGCTACGGGATGAAGC
>JBFJON010000294.1:0-3447 GCA_041617575.1 Nitrospirales bacterium
GACTTTTTTAACGATCCACTTCCCCAGGCAGAGGTCCTCAGCATGGGGCATATCCTTCACGACTGGAATCTCGAGGAGAAAAAACTCCTCATTGCCAAAGCCTACGATGCCTTGCCTAAAAACGGGGCGTTAATTATCTTCGAATCATTGATTGATGACGAACGCAGGTCAAATGCCTTTGGCTTACTCATGAGCTTAAATATGCTGATCGAATTACCTGGAGGCTTTGACTACACAGGAGCCGACTGTACCGCCTGGCTAAGGGAAGCTGGGTTTAGGGAAACCCGTGTGGAACATCTGGTCGGCCCAGACTCCATGGTCATTGGAATCAAATAACGTCAATCATCTACAGGATAGCCAAGAAAACCCCGGGCAATACAGAATAATGGCTCCTCGCTCTTTCATCTGAGTCCCTGAAACGTTCGTCTCCCATGGTCCGACGCCTTCCGTCTGGCCCCAGAGAGGGACGCTTTTATCAGCTGGCTGGCCTTGTGCGAGCCCTTCGGTAAGCCTCAGGACAGGCTCCGCGAGTTGGTCCGCCCTCCGCAGGCTGGCGTCCATTCGCTCCAATGCGGCCAGACGGGGCGTCAATTTGCATGGCGCATCTCGGAAAGTGCGACCGTTGTTGGGTCTTTTAGCTCCACACAAAGGTTGCGCTCTTCGAGACGCATAAAGCAATAGTTGCGCCCTTCGGGACGCGCCAAGCAACAAGCTCGCCTGCCGGGGCGAAACCCGACAACACAGAAAATCCCGTTGACTCGAGAATTAGTTTCACAAGTGTGCTGCGTTCACCTCCCAATGCTTTTTTAAGATAGATTCCCGATGAACATCCTCAAGCTGTCATGCCAGAACCATAAATTCTGTATGATCCCAAACTTCTCTCTCCAGATTCCTGTGATCTTCCCTTCACTCGTTCGTCTTCTTGCCTCCGGCCCTAATTTCCGAAAATGGTGATGCGTTTTCAGAGACCACTCAAGACCTTGCTCTTTTATGATGATGTTTTCTCACGCTGACATACTTTGACACAGTTTTGCTCATTTTTCTGTTTCATCGTCTGAGACATTCTCACAAAGAAAATTCTTCGATGAATTGAAAACAAAGGCGAAAATCCCATTCTCCTACTTGGCATCCTAATTGCCATAACCATAGTACTCAGGTGCCAAGATTTTTCTAAAAATTACAAAGGAGGATAATCATGAAAATCAACAACACTCTCACGACCTTGAGTATCGTCGTATTCACCGCCTGGATGGGGTCAACGGCCTTAGCGGCTGCTCCCCCGACCACTACCACACCTCCGGTGTTTCTCCCGGCCGGGGACATGGCCCTTCCAGCCAACGCGCAGGCGGGGAAATGTTATGCGCGTGCGTTTGAGGACCCCAAGTACCGGACGGAGACCGAGGAAGTCCTCAAAAGGCAAGCTTCAGAACGTATTGAACTCATTCCGGCTCAGACAGAAATGGTGGAACAGCAGGTCCTGGTCCGGGCCGCGTATGAAAGAGAAGAAATTATTCCGGCTCAGTTTGACACGGTCACCGAAGAGATACTCGTCAAACCCGCCTCCACGCGATGGAAAAAAGGCCGGGGATTAGTGGAAAAGGTCAACAACTTTACTGGTGAAATCATGTGCCTGGAAGAAGTACCAGCGGAATACAAGACCATCACCAAGCAAGTAGTTACAGCGCCAGCGACGACCAAACGCGTGCAGGTCCCAGCTGAGTATAAAACCGTGATGGTCAATAAAGTGATTGCGCCAGCCAGGGAAAACCGGATTCCCATTCCTGCCGAATATCAGACCGTGACGAAAACGATCAAAGAGTCCGAAGGGAAGATGGTATGGCAAGAAGTGCTGTGTGAAACCAACGCACCGGAATTAGCGAAAGCTCAACCGGCAAGCACCGAAATTCATGCCCAATCACGCTCCAACCCTCAAGCAAGTTTGTCCGACCAAGGAAAGAAAAATTGGTTCTTTCTCTGGGACTATGACGAGTTATTTGACAACGGAAATTGGGTTAGGGCTGAACGTGCCAAATAGAAAAAAACCTAACCCCGCCATTTCAGAATGAAAACGAAAAGGCTGCCTCCATCCTGAGGCAGCCTTTTTAACTTACCAAATAGAAAATGCGGCACAGTGGGTAAGTATAGACGAAAATTTTCCAAGGAACCGACAGAACTCCCTTAAGCCTGCAGCTCATCATAGTTAATTCACACCACTCTCTTTTCCCACTGTCCATTGTGGTTGAACCCCTATAAGATTTGTCCAATAACGCTCAAGGAAGAGTCCTGGCTGTATCCCGTCACGACATGCTCCCTCAGCCATTTGCTATAATGAGAGGAATTCCCCAATAAACCCTATTCACTATTAGAAGTTTCCAAGGAGGACGGAATGAGGAGTTCAAAAGAGTGTCAGATTATCAAAAACAGCCGAACATTATGGATGTCACGACTGTTAGCCGCTAGTCTATTTGGTGGCGCCTTGATCCTGAGTGCGGGAGGAGCCTTGGCCGATGGAGGCGGTCATGGGTATAAATATGATCCGAAATCAAAGCTTGATCACATGACAAAAAAACTGGATCTCACGCAAGAGCAGCAAGACAAAATTCTCCCCATCCTTCAGGACAAGCATCAAAAAATGGAAGCACTCCATAATCAAATGAAGGAGGTACGCGAGAATGCCATGTCCCAGATTGAAGCTCAACTCAACCCTGAGCAACAAGAGAAATATCGAAAGGCCAAGGAAGAGCGCGAGGCAAAGATGAAGGAATACAAAGAAAAGCATGATAAGGGCAAAGGCCATAAAAAAGGTAAACATGGCAAGGGTCAGGACCAGGATTAATTCTTGTCGTCAAACTTGAGGCCGGGATGCCAAAAGTTGTGGCCGACCCGGCCTCATTTTTTTTGAAATATTTTTTTGCGATTGCCGAACAATATCAGGAGAGCTCTAGGGATGCCGAGGGCATTCCTAAAGCTGCCCGAAGCAGGTGAAGACGTTCGGAAAGGAGAGAGGCTGTAAGGCCAACCGGTTTATGAGGCACAGACCAAACCGGATTCAATTGATCTGGATCGCTTATTAAACGGGGAATCACATGCCAATGAATATGAGGAACCTGATTGCCCAGTAATTCTGAGTTGATCTTTCTCACATCAAAAATTTTCGTCAACGCTTCTCCCGCCCAACTGACTTCTTCCATCAGCGCCCCACGCTCCTTTTGAGTCAATTGAAACAGTTCTGTGCGGTGGTCTTTAAAAATCAGGACAGTCCAGCCTGGGAAGAACTGATCCTCAAACAAGTAGGCCCTGGTCAGCCCTAAATCGCCGATAAAATGATTCTTCGGCGGCCAGGCATTCTCACAAATTTTGCAGGAAAGCCGCTCACCCATGAGAACACCGTCTTATGGTTGTCCTATACATTTCTTTTTCTTTTTCATGTAGGTAAGATGCAGCCCA
>JBFJON010000295.1:0-3444 GCA_041617575.1 Nitrospirales bacterium
AGTTATAGGCCTCTTGAATCCACTTGAGCATAATGGACGTATCTAATCCCCCCGAATAGAGCAAGACACACTTATCAAAGCTTCCCTTTTGGGCTTCATGTGAGGCAATTTTCTGGTATGTAAATTTTGATTCCATGCGCAATTCACCTAATGATAGTTAAATTTTTCATGTATGATCTCCCAATGCAAAATGCCATAAATTGAGGAGGAATGAAAAGAGCCTTCTCGTGAAGATGCATGATTAGGTCGTCACATACCGATCCACAACCGCAGCACCAACCGCATCCCCCCACACGTTTACGGCAGTGCGAAAACGATCAATGAACCAATCAATCGCCAGGAGAAGGCCTAGTCCCTCCAATGGCAATCCAACCGCTTGTAAGACGACCACCATGGTAACCAAGCCGGCTTCGGGTATCCCGGCAGCCCCGATGGCCGACACCGTTGCGACCACAAATAGCGCAACCAGCGCACCGACACTCAACTCAATACCCCAGGCTTGAGCAATAAAGACCGCGGCCACGGCTTCATACAAAGCCGAACCGTCCATATTGACCGTCGCACCCAACGGAAGCACGAATCGGCTTGACCGGCTGTTCACTCCCGCACGTTCCACTCCTTCCATAGTCAACGGTAACGTAGCAGATGAGCTGGCTGTCGCAAATGCACTGGTCAGAGCCGTTCCAAGTACACGCATGTACATCAAAGGAGGACGCCGTCCCGCCAAATGCAAAATAAGCCCTAGACTGATACCTGCATGAATGACCAACCCGACAAGAACAGTGATAGTGAAGAGACCCAAACCCACCAAGAGGGCCACTATGCCTTCACTCCCACCGGCACTGGCCAGACGCCCCGCCACCAACCCAAAGACACCAACGGGGCCGATCCACATGACCAGATGCACCAACTTCATGATCGCCCCAAACACACCTTCAAAAAACTTGAGAACCAATGTCCCATTTTCCCCGACCGTCGTCAGAACCGCACCAAACGCCAAGGAAAAGATCACTAATGGTAGTAAGTCACCTTGTACAGCAGAGGCGAATAAATTCGGAGAAAAAAATCCCCGTATTAAGTCGGCCCACCCGGTATTCACTGCGGCCTCCACTCCAGCGGGAGCTATCGCTGCAGTAATATCGGCTCCCACTCCCGGTTTGATTAGATTGACCAAAAACATCCCCAGCACAATGGCCAAGCCAGACGTGCTCAAATAGTAAGCGATCGTCACCCCCCCCAACTTTCCTAATTGCCGAATGTCCCCGAGGGAACCCACGCCTTGAATAATCGAGGCGACAATCAACGGAACAACAAGCATCCGCAACATTCGGATCCAAAGCTCTCCGAGAATTTCAGCATGTTGCGCGGTTTCTGGAGACAGAGCGCCAAGAGTTCCGCCAGCAATTGCACCAGTCACCATGAGCCATAAGAGCGGATTCTGGCCTTTTTCAGATTCTGAAGAATGGGGAGGTTTAGTAATGAGACAAACCCGGGCAGTCGCGAAGTGGATGGGTTACTTGGATTTTTTTGGCATTATCTGTTCTGCGCCTTGACCATCTAGATAGTTGGCCTTCGCTTGTTTCACAATATCTTCGGGCATATCAAGAGAGATAATAGGGTCGAGCTTCTGATGCAAATAGATAAGGGCCCTGGAGGGTTCCACACCCACCTGCCAGGTGATGTCTTGATCAGGAAGGATTTCTTGGACATAGGAAATGGCTGATGTACTGACATAAGCTTTCCGTTCCCCTGTCAATGTGGCCTGTCGAATTTTTAAAAAAGACATGTTCACTCCTTTTTCTTCACTGCCTATGTATTACAACCATGTAAAAGCCTCTCCCCAACCTTCCTTGGCATGAGTGGTCACCTCAGTCACGGTTTCTTTGGGAACAGCGTCTGGGTCACCCACCTCCATCTGATTATAATGAAAGGCATAAAGATGAGCCGCAAAGTGATCGAACGGAAGAGATGATTCTCCTGGAATTTCCCCGTGACCGACTACGCTGGGCTCAACCCCTTTTCCCCAGTTTTGACGTCCTTCGTTATTCGGATTGAAAAAATAGACACGTATTTTCCCTTCTTGATCTTCGGCAACCCGCTGAATCGAAACGGCGTGATACCCTAAAAATCGACCATGCACATTGGTAATGAGGAGTCCGACCGGGTTGGGATATACCAAATCATGCCCCCCGTCGTATTTGGGATGATGGGTGGCATAAAAAAGGCGCAAAAAGTCCTCGTACCCGACGACGGTCTGATTGATAAGATTAAATGGAGAAATCAGGCTGTTTGGTACCCATCGTCCGTATAAGGCCGGGTTAACCCATTTGTGAGGATCTTCCCCTCGTAATGCGGCCCTTCGCATCATTTCATCGTAGATGCGATCCAGATGAGGGACCAGAATCTGCGAAACGGGATCCAGCCTCAAATCGAATTTGCCTTCCGCAACTCCTCCTCCAATTGCACCGGAATATATCGGCGTTCCCTCAAAGAGGAATTCCACGGTATTATCACGGGCCGCGCTGGTCAGTAGTTGAATTAGATATCCAGGATCATGGAGACTCCACAGACTCAATGCCCTGGCGCCCTGACACGTGGGATTGTTTCCCTGTCCCACGCCCAATGGCTGCCCTAGCATGGCCACCACGCCTCCTACTATAGCCGCGTTGGCACTGATCCCGGACCCCCGAGGCAGATTTTTCTTGATCACTTGTTGGGCTTCAGGGCACAAATCCAGGTTGCTCAATTTGGTCAAACCATCTGCCACCTCCGGTCGCGCTAAAAGCATGCGCTCCAACATTTGTTGCCATCCATAGATGATCCAACTGGTGGCCGGAAGGATGGTCGATCGCATCAACTCCAATACCTGTTCCTGATTTTGCTCCATATGCGCCTGGCCAACCTCGGTCAAATCCAGGGCCATGGCCAGGATGGCCGTGTCGTCATTCTTGAGCACATGTTGACATAAGATGGCATGGTATTCACTGGCCAGGCCCGTTAATGTCAATAACTTGCCGACGACTTTCGCCTCGTTCTGGAGTTCCTGTTGTGATGTAACCTTTGAAAGGAGATTGCGATAATTGGTTGGTGAGCCCGCTTTTTCTGCCAATGGTGTGGGTGGGCCGGTGGCCTTGAGGAGCCGTTCAAGTCGAGCAACTAGTTTGGCATCAAAACCGGACGGAATATGCTTGGCCTGCTCAATCATTCTTAACGTGGGGGACACGTCAACAGGACGTTGGGCCAGTCTCGCATCGATGTCATCCAGAACCTGTTCCAGTAAACCTTCGGCTCCAATTTCCTTCTCAATCAAAGCTAATAAGCGTCTTGCTCGCGCGTAGACTTTTGGACGCAAACGAGACTCCTCCGTTTCACTCCCATAGAGTAAATCCAGATTGAGCCCCATGACTGTCCGTAAAAAAGACAGAGCTTGTTCAGCAGAAAAAT
>JBFJON010000296.1:0-3430 GCA_041617575.1 Nitrospirales bacterium
ATTGTGGGATCAGCGGGGTTCTTCCAAACGCCCGTCACCACCAGAGCCGGACCCTCCTGTAACGTCGCGCTCAATGTTCGGCGTTCTCCAGAACGAAGATCAATGGTACGTTCCCAAGAACGAAAGCCATCCTTCGTTACCATGACCTCATATTCATTGGGCTCCAAATCACGAGCCACAACAGGCCCTTGAGCAGTTTGTCCAACAAATTCATCATCAACAAAGACTTGGGCGTCGGCCGGTGTCGTTTCAATAATCAAAGTAGCCATGCCGGGTTTGGGCTCAACCGAAGGGGATAAGACTCCGGTGGAATTCGATACCGGCCCAGATGACGGATCAGTTTTAACCGTATGGCGAGGATATCCTGGCCAGTTTTCTACCGTAAACTTGGCAATCTGCGCCGGTTTGGCATTGCCAAATTGCCCGATCACTTCCATCACCACCCCGATCACCCGCCCTTGATACAAAACAGGTCCCCCTGAATTCCCTTCGGCGACGGCCCCAGAAAATTTCAGAACGGGCCCATCAAAACCCGATAGCGTACCTTTGGTGACCGCCCAAGGATTTCCCCCTACGCGAGGAAATCCAATTAAATGGATTTCTTCTCCTCCACTAACCGAAGCAGTAGCATCCCACGATAAAATCTGCACATCATCCGGTAGATCGCCATTGACCTTTAACAACGCCAGCCCACGCGGATCGCCCCCTTCTTTTTTCACAATCTTTGCCGCAAACGTTTCTTCCTGATGCGTAAAAAAGGTCACCTGGATGGCATGAGGCACTTCGGCCTCTGCCTCCACCACATGCGAAGCCGTTACAATATACAGGTGCTTCTTGCTTTTGGCAGCAATAAATCCCGTCCCAATTTTTCGAGAATTCGAAAACTCAGCGGTAATCTTAACGACCCCTTTTTTGAGCGATGCCATGTTTCTCTCAGCCCATGCGGAAGACAACCCAACACCCAACACCAGCAAACACCGGACAATAATTTTGGTGAAAAATTTCATACGATCTTTAACCGACAAAAGGGAAATGACAGGGCATAATCTTGGCACAACAATACAATGAACCCAAGGGGGTATGATCCGAAAAAATTGAACGATTCGTCTGGGCTCGTCACTTCTGCCATATAAAGAATAGAAAATATGAAATAGGGACAAAGGTCGCAGAGTTAGCGCTCATCTTTGGCACATCGAAATCCCACCGAGTCATTTCGTTCTGAGGGTAAAAGCTTAGATCGATCACCTGACCGCAGCGCAGTGGGAAGATCATCCCAGGAGCCCCCCCGCATAACTTTTTCTTCGCCTGTTTCAGGACCCTTCGGATTTTTTTTAGGGCTGATCCCGTAATATTTTTTGTCATACCAATCTGCGACCCATTCCCACGCATTGCCAGCCATATCGTACACACCCAGCGGAGATTTCCCGTCTTCGTAGCTGCCAACTGGCTTTAGGCGGTCGGAGTAAATCTTTTCGGGTGTTGGTTTTTGGTCAAAATTGGCTAAATGCGTGGTAGGGGGTTCTTGACCCCACGGGTATTTCCGCTCATCCGTGCCTCGGGCCGCTTTTTCCCATTCGGCCTCGGTCGGCAACCGCTTGCCTGCCCAATCGCAAAAGTCATTCGCATCCTGCCAAGACACCCCGACAACGGGTTTGTTCTCATCTCGACTTAAATCGACTTGATCCCAGAACTCAGGAGCGGGATGGCCTGTCGCGTTCATAAACTGAGCATACTGCCTAGTGGTCACTTCAAAGATATCCAAGTAAAAGGAGTCCAAAAAAACCTTGTGGCGGGGAAGCTCATCCTTGGAACGGCTTTCATCCCCGGGTGAACCCATCCAAAACTCTCCAGCCGAAATAATTACCATTGGTGCCACATCGGAGGTTTCAGGTTGACCGATTGGCTGCATGATATTCCACACCTCAAGGGCTCGTTGGACAAGCGCAGCAGGAACGGCGTATCCAAATTTGAGATCAATCCGAGAAATCAACCCGATCACCTTTCCATCAAGGAGCAAGGGACCGCCAGAATTCCCTTCTGCCACAGTCCCGTCAAACACCAAGCTCGAAGGATTTAATCCAGCCACATGCCCCGCGGTCACCGTCCAACTTGTCTCCGATATCCGAGGGAAACCAATAATCGTAATCTCCTCGCCACCAACGATCTTGGTGAAAGGATCCAGTCTCATGATGCGTAAATCTTTGGGTAAGGCTCCTTCAACCAACAGCACAGCAAGATCAAGGTCTCTGTCAGCCTTCAGAAATTTTGAAGGGAAAGGTCGATTGGAGCGGGTCTTAAAAAACACGTTCGGATGAACATCTCCTCCAACAATCACATGAGCCGCGGTGAGAATAAACGCGGCCCCTTCTTCTAATTGGACGATGATCCCAGTTCCAACCTGACGCGTTCCCTCAAACTCGGAATGAATCTTGACTACACCAGCCTTCAGTTCCTCTATGCCTTGGGCCATCACAATATTCGGTAGAAATATGGGGAAGAGGAGAATCCATAAAAGAATGGCAGAGGCGTTCATGTGTACAATCCTTCTATAAGGACCATGCGTATCGAAGACTATCCCTAGAAACAATTGAGGGCAGAACGGTCTTGGTCCCGCCAAAGAACTCAAAGGGAAAAAGGGGTTAAAAGGCACAGGGTTACTGAGCATCTTGTGCACAGCGAAATCCTGTACGATCATCTGAATCCTCCGGAGGTTGCGAGCTCCGCACCTTTAATTCCTTATAAGAAAACCAAGATCCTCCGCGTTTCACTTTTTCGTTCCCCGTAGCAGGCCCACGAGGATTACGCTCAGTCTTTTCTAAATAAGTGCGCGGATCATACCAATCATTTGTCCACTCCCACACATTCCCTGCCATATCAAACAACCCCCAAGGGTTTGGAGGAAAAGATCCAACGGGAGCAGATCGAGCAAATCCATCGTCCACTTTTTCAAATTCTATGTTTCCACTAAAGATCGACCGAAATTGTACATCAGGAATATTTCCCACTTGTTTAGTTGGCTCTACATTACCCCACCAGTGTTTTGTACTCGTACCGGCTCGTGCGGCATATTCCCATTCAGCTTCGGTGGGCAAACGTTTCCCAGTCCATTGGCAATACTGATGCGCATCAAACCAGGAAACTTGAACTACTGGAAGTTTGGTATGAAAGTTAGAAACCGTTTGGCTTCTCCCCATCGGATGTCGCCAATCAGCTTCTTCCACCGTATCGGATTGCCACGATTTCCCAAAAAGAAAATTCGACTTTTCAACCACCGCATACTGCTTCCCCTTTGATTCAACCGTACTGATATAACCTGTTTCCTCAACAAAGTTGGCAAATTGTTCCACGGTAGTTTCATGTGCATCCAAATAAAACGCATCAATCTTAACCTGGTGCCGAGGAGCATAATCGGCATTCGTCTCGGGCAAAC
>JBFJON010000297.1:0-3426 GCA_041617575.1 Nitrospirales bacterium
ACCGTTTATCAGATTTTTTGTTTGCGAGAAGGACTGGTCTCACGAGCTTTTGGATACGCTGTTGCCAGAAACGGTCACTACCGGGAAAGATCCTTTTTTGATCGTAGGGGCCATGGCAGGAGGATAATTCTGGTGGGAATGCAGGTATGCCCTGAACCACCCCCCTCTAAATTATTCTAAAACCAGGATTGGGTTAATGTGGTTACTGTGGGCGAACTATCACGTCCACCGAGGCAGGCACACTGTCGGCACTTTGAACGTCTGTCACAAGGAGCTTGAATCGGAAGGTTCGTTCTTCAACAACCAAAGGAGCTAAGAATTTGGCTTGGGCCGAATACGGATCAAGAAGCGGGATTTTACTTCCTCGTACCTGCGACCAGTGGTACCGGAGTGAATCCCCGTCGGGATCGTAGCTCCCTAAGCCGTTTAAGGTGACTCGTTCTCCTGCTGAAACCAATTGCGTTTTGCCAGCATCCGATACCGGTGGTTGATTCGGCTCATCGTTGACTTCGACAAGGATATCAAGAGTGGCCACTTGATCACGGTTGTTCACGGTGAGTACGGTAGTTCCATTTCCCATCAGACGCAGGACCCCATCTTGGTTGACCGTTATGACTGATTCGTTGGCTGAAAAATAGGTGGTGCCAGTGGTGTGCAGACGAAGGGCACGCGTGATGCCGTCTGAGAAGAAACCCACCACCGGTAACTCAAAGGTCTTTCCCAAGGAATCTATTTCGTCATACATCCGAACCCCTCCGGCCCGCCCAAATCGAAGCGGTTTATTCGTTTGAAAGGCAATTTCGAGGAGCTGGGCATTCGGTTCGATGTCGATCAGGATCTCATCGAAGATAGCCTCGAGGGCTACCTTGGACTGCCGCCCTCCTTGTTCGGCCACTGCAAGTAGGCGATAAGTCCCTATGGCTTCTTGCGGAATCAAAACATTTCCGCCAAAGGGAGGCGTGTGTTTGGCCGTCGAAACCAGGGCCAATTTTTCCTCAACTAATGCCTCCAGCATGTCTTCATCTTCCCCATACCAAAAATAGTTCACCTTGGTGACGCCAGGAAGTTTTCCCAAATCCAGGGCGACCGAGATGTGTTGCCCGGCCTGGTGCACACTGGATGCTTGGGGTTCACTTATGGAGAACGGCCATGCGGAATGCGATCCAAACAGGAAGACCAGGGAGGTCACGAATCCAAAAATTTTAAGGGGGAAACAGGCGCGACTCATGGGGGTCCGTAAAGAGAAATCGAGTCCAGTCATTCCATCATACCATTCTTTTCCTCGTCATTGGGAGCAGAGGAGCTCCCATCAGTATCTTGAGAATCTACCCAACCTTGCATTCATCCTTGAATGAGGAATATTTCACTATACGGCTGTTCTTTGGTAGACAGACAATACTGCCTAACAGCGTATTCTCAGGCAACGTCTTGCACACCTATCCGAGTAGAGATTAGGATAAGTTCGATCACATCCATGTTACTGCTTAACTCCCCCGCTTGTAATTTCTATTTACAAGGCATTGATTAGGGCGGACCTTGCCCGTCCGTACAGTGGGAAACCACTTCAACTCTCATTGGTCTTGATGGATCAACCCAATGGTAGATCTACCTAAGTTTTTTACCCCGTGTCCATCTTTAATAAGGAGGTCTAATTATGTCAGCTATGGAAATTGGTAAAGAACTCGTGGCGCTTTGTAAACAAGGAAAGAATCAGGAGGCCATTGATAAGCTTTACAGTCAGGACATTGTGAGTGTTGAAGCCATGGCCATGCCAAATATGGAACAAACTCAAAAGGGAATTGAGGCGATTAAAGGAAAAAACACTTGGTGGGTCGAAAACCATGAAGTCCATGGAGGAGAGGTCAATGGACCTTATCCCAACGGCAATCAGTTCATTGTGCATTTTAAGTACGATGTGACGCCTAAACATACTGGCAAGCGAATGACGATGGATGAAATGGGCCTCTACAACGTGGAGAATGGGAAAATTACAAAAGAAGAATTTTTCTACACGATGGGCTAAAAATTCTAGATGGAATGGTTCTTGTGTTCCAGCATCATTTCAAGACGTTGAAACAATCGGGCGACAAAGTCAGGAGTTATGAGTTGTACATTGATCATGAAGACGCCACCATCGCCTACTCCATGAAGAACTTCGAAAACGAAGCGGATTTGAACGCGCACAATGACTCCCAGGAGCTCGAGGTGTTCCTCTACGAGCTCAAGAAGTTGCTCGACGATGGCGCGGATTATCATGAATGCACATTAATCGCGTCTTTGTAAGAGCTAGTTTTCAATGGGACAAAAAAGAGGTAAGATAAAAAGGCCGCGACTGAGTCAGAGAAGTCAGAATTGAACAAATTGGGAGGGGACACGTGACTACCTTGGTAAATATCTCATTTTTATAATGGGGTACTTAAGACGAAAAGAATAAAAACCCACGGTTTTCAATCCCATCCCATAGGTTCGTAGCCCCGTTCCTTCAAGCATCGATTGACAAAATTTTGGTATGCCGGGTTCGGGTCAGAGCTACCTACTCTAAACAACCCCACCAAAAACCCCTGCGTGGCGCCAACTGCAGCACCGATGGCCGCCCCGAGTCCAGGACTTCCAGTAATGGCGCCTCCAACCGCTCCACCGGCTGCCCCAATAGCCCCACCTACGACAGTTTGACCCACTACTTTTTCTCCTGCATTTGATTTCGAGATATATTCCTCAGCCAATTCTTCGCAGGCAGCAATGTCTTGATCGACGCGCTCCTGTCCCACTTGCTCAAAATGATTATTTGGATAAAGAACCGGCCTAGGCCCAGCACAGCCTACTAGAGAGATAAAGGCAATTATCAAAAACCTGGAGATTTTGGTTGTTCCTTTTTTCATCATCCTGACTTCACTCGTTCAGTTTCCTCGTTGTGTTCTCTCATTATAGTCTAACACCCTACACAGTGACACTTTTTCCTTAGAGACTAGCGCTGTGCAACTCACCATAACCTGAATTATCAAAAAGCGGCTAAGGCATAAGATCGTATTTTGTGGCTCTGAGAATAATAGGATTACCGAACAATTCATTGCTATTACTTACCCTCAATGCGACTCCTACCAAACACCCTATAGAGAGAAAGCCTTTTCATCATTTCTACGTAACCTTTCAGGTTGCCCAATTGCACGTCCAATTTGCAGCAAAAGTTTCGAAAAATCATAGGGTTTAGATATCACTGCACACGCACCGATCTTGTAAGCTTCGGAGGACATTTCATCCAATGGTTGGATCGTAAATAAAATTGCTGGAGTTGTCTGCAGTAAAGACAACCTCTCCATCTGATCGATGAGCTGAAGACCGTTCATCCGGGGCATATTCAATTCGGTCAATACAAGGGCTATCTGATCTTTTTTCAGCTTAGACAATGCGGCGCCCCCATCCTCTGCT
>JBFJON010000298.1:0-3420 GCA_041617575.1 Nitrospirales bacterium
CCCGCAACGGCCAAGCCGCTGGTCAAGAACATGGCGGCTGTGAGCATGCCAAGTACTTTCATCGAAAACTTCATGTAAGCCTCCTGGGTTAAACTAGTTGATGAGAACAAAGGTAATAATCGAGGTGTTGTTGACACCCCCATGTCTCCATTTTTTTCTGGTTCGGGGAATTTGAGAGGGAAGAAATGAACAATCATCTCTTAACCACCCAAACCTTTTCATCATATCAATCAATTTTTTGACCTGTCAAGAAACGATAAAATAACAATAAATGATCGAGAATTGCTAGCTTTTTATGGGGATTTTTTAATAGTCAAACCTGGTGAGGCGGCAGGATAGGATGCGTCATGTGCCAAGCCGTGTGGCGGCGTTTTTATGGTCGTAGCCGGATATTGCGAACCACCTGCCCTGGTTTTCCAAATGGACCTTGCGATTCGCCGTTGAGTCGTATGACCACTCCCGCCGCATTCCCAAGAGTTACCAGAAACTGCTTATTAGCTTTCCACCTTTTACGTTGCCCTGGTTGTAAGAGGGCTTCGTTTGGAGCTTGCTTGTCTGACTGGACTACCACCCAGGTTAATTGTGTGGCTTCGATCTCAAGGGTATGAGATCCATCAGCCGTTGTCTCTACGGCTGGCGGCGTGGGAGATGTTGGTGGAATAGGTTCAACCGAAATGGGTGGTATCGGTTTTGGGGCAGGCTGTGTCGGGCTAGGAGACGGAGGGGGAGACGGTGGAAGCGACTCAACTGGTCTGATGGGTACTACGCTTTTATTGGGATCGGATATCGGGAGAATTGGTTCCCCTATCGGTTCAATTGGAGAGAAAGCTTCCGGCTCAGATAGGGCAATGGGTGTTCCCTGTTGTTTGGGAAGGCCATACCAAACGGCTCCGGCAGCGATGATGATAATGAAACCGAAAACAAGTTTCCAGTTCATGTTCTGTCGAGGGGCGGCTTCCAATTTCACTTGCGCATGAGGTAGCGGTTGTTCCACCTGCCTTCGTTCGTAAAAAGTCCCTGATGTTTCGAGGAAGCATTGAAGGGCTTCTTCTTCGTCCAGACCTAAGATTTTGGCATAGGAACGTACGAACCCTTTGGCGAAAACCTTGGCCGGAAGGTTGGCAAAATCTTCTGATTCTAGGGCCTGAAGATGTTGTGCTTGGATCCGGGTTTGCGAGGCAATCTGTTCTAAGGATAACCTTTTTTTCTTTCGCGCTTGTTTGAGATATTCTCCTAATGACTCCATAAAATGACCTGAACGTGAGTAGACGGTTGGAATTTACGACAAGGCTTCAAAATGTGTGAGTTGTTTGAATGAATGATACCGGGAATCAATCTCTTCCCTGGTCAACCGTTTCAAGCGATCAAGACTGAATTCTTCCACATTAAACGAAGCCATGACGCTGCCAAAAATAATGGCTTGCCGAAGCCCGGCCTCTGAATAATTCCCTGATGCGGAGAGGTACCCCATAAATCCACCGGCAAACGTGTCGCCTGCCCCTGTGGGATCTTTCACAATTTCTAAGGGGTAGGCGGGTGCCCCGAAGGTTCCGTCTTGATGAAACATTAAGACGCCATATTCCCCTCGTTTGATGATCAATGTCTTAGGGCCTCTGGATAAAATCCGTTTGGCAACCTGGACTAAATTGGCGTCTTCCCCCAGGGCTCTGGCTTCCCCATCATTAATGACGAGGACATCGACGGATTCCAGTACTTTCCATAACGCATCGCGTTTGCCATCGATCCAAAAATTCATGGTATCGCAGGCAACGATAGAGGGCCGTGTCACCTTATTCAGGACATCGAGTTGCAACTCTGGGTCGATGTTGCCCAGAAACAACGCAGACGGAGTGGTGTAGCGATCAGGAATTTTCGGGCGAAATGTTTCCAGCACATTGAGATGGGTTTCCAACGTGTGGGCTTCGTTTAGTTGGTATGAATATTCTCCTTTCCATCGAAAGGTCTTTCCAGGACGATGCTCTAATCCTTCTAGATCAATTCCCCGACTTTGCAGAAATTCAAGATGTTCTCCTGGAAAGTCTTCGCCGACAACCGCAATCAAATCGACGTCCGTGAAGAAACTTGCCGATGTTGAAAAATAGGTAGCTGAGCCTCCCAAGACATTGGATACTTCGCCAAACGGAGTACTCACAGAATCAAAGGCTACGGAACCTACGACTAACAAATTCCCCATAATAATTACCTTTTCTTGGTTTGACGAGTGGCGGGTAATTGGCGCTGTAACAGGACTTGATAACGTTTTCGTAGAGTCGGATTGATCTGAGCCAGTGGCGTAATGACGGCATGTTCTAACGCTGTCTGACATGGACATGGTCCCAGATCTCTTGCCAGTTTTAATGCATGATGCAACACCTGTTTGGCCTTTTCGACGTTTTGGCGCATGATGGCCAATATGGCCCCGACCGACACGTCATCTTCCGTTTCATGCCAACAGTCATAATCCGTCACCAGTGCTAATGTTGCATAACACAGTTCGGCTTCACGTGCGAGTTTGGCTTCGGGAATATTGGTCATGCCAATGACATCAACTCCCCATTTTCGGTAGAGCAAAGATTCAGCTCGAGTGGAAAATTGTGGGCCTTCAATGCAGAGATAGGTTCCTGGGCGATGCACGTTCACGGATACGTCTTCACTGGCTTTGTTTAAGATGGAGGAGAGGGTCGTGCAAATGGGATCGGCAAATGCCACGTGGGCCACGATGCCTTGATCGAAAAACGAATTGAGACGTTGAGTGGTCCGATCAATGAATTGATCGGGAAGAACAAAATCACCAGGTCGTATGCTCTCTTTCATACTCCCGACCGCACTCACTGAAAAAACACGGGAAACTCCCAGAGATTTCAGCGCGTGAATATTAGCGCGATAATTAATGCCGGAGGGTAGTGTTCGATGCCCTCGACCATGCCGTGCCAAAAACGCGATGTGTAATCCTTCAAATGATCCCAGCATGATGGAATCCGAAGGCTTGCCGAAGGGAGTGGCGACCTTAATTTCCTTAATCTGTTTGAGACCCTCCATGTGGTAGAGACCACTTCCCCCGATGATGGCGACTTCAGCTTTTGGTTTTCGGACTTTCGTATGCGAGGGCACCGTGGCATCTCCTTATGGGGTATGGGATCCGATTCTTAGGAACATCTCGAATGGCTGGTCTCTTCAGGGACGTTTTCTGTGCGATAGTTTTTTGTCCTGTCAGGAATAGCCTGGAATGTTTTGAATGTACAGAGAAAATCGTCGATCGTTTTCAAAATCCGTATTACTGCCTGCGCCGGGATATCTGACTCCTCCAGCGTGATCCATTGTATAGCCGGTTCTTTTCGAAACCAGGTCATTTGCCGTTTGGCGAAGTGTCGGGTATCGCGTTTCAACATTCGCACGGCTTCTTCATAAGAATACTCTCCC
>JBFJON010000299.1:0-3415 GCA_041617575.1 Nitrospirales bacterium
GGGTTTTCTTCCTTCCTTCTAACTTTGGATACATTCTCTACTAATGGGTTTTGACTGGCTGTTAGCCCTGTTGTCTGGGGGCTTGGTTGGGCTTTTGCTCGGCACCACAGGGGGAGGCGGATCGTTGGTGGCCATTCCCCTGTTGGTCTATGTGGTCGGCGTACCGGTACAAAATGCCACTGCAATGTCACTTATCGTAGTTGGCTATTCGGCGCTCTTTGGGGCATGGAAGGAAAGCCGGCAGCAGCGGGTTCATCTTGTCTCCGCTGCTTTGTTTAGCTTGACCGGCATGATCGGTGCTTGGGTGGGTGCTCAAGGCCATCAGCTTGTTCCGGAGGCCTTGGTCCTTTTTTTATTCGGCAATCTGCTTCTTTTTATTAGCGTGTGGACCTTTTGGAAAAATTATGAGGGGGAACAAAACGACATCCCGACCGGGTGCGCAAAAGAATTTTCCGGGCGCTGTGCGTTGAAAGCCTTAGCGTTCGGATGGGGAGTGGGCCTGTTGACCGGGTTTTTTGGAGTTGGAGGAGGATTTCTCATTGTTCCCGCCCTGATGTTTCTCATGGGGTTTCCCATTCGTTTAGCCATCGGAACGTCGCTTCTCATCATTGCCCTTATTTCCATTGGCGGTGTGGTCGGCCATTTGAAGGTGGCACATCTAAATTTTGTTTTAACGGGATTGGTGTTTCTCGGAAGTATTCTTGGATTGATGTTTGGAGCACAACTGACTCGATCTATTCCTGCTCATCATCTTAGACGGGGAGTGGCAATCTTAATAGGTGTGATCGGAATGTTGTTGGTCATGGTCAATGGCTGGCATCTCCTCTTTTAAAGTTATTTATGATTGAGGCTTATGGTCTTGAACCTGCCGAAATAATAACATTACATCACCTAACTCCAGACGCCGCCCATCTTGAAATTCCCATGGCGATAAAATGGTGCCGTGCCGATAGACTCTGAGTAAGACATCTGGTTGTAAATCGTTTGCCGTTTTTCCTACATCGCTCTCCTCGACTGCTCGTTCGACAATATTGACTTGCCCTCCCGCCGTCAAAAAGTCTTCTAAATAATCGGCCAAGTATTGTTGATCCACCGCCGCAGCCAACATATACCCCCCATACGTGGCTGGTGAAATAATCGTTTGCGCTCCACCCTGGCGAAAGAGTTTCACATTTTCTTCTTCTTTTGCGCTCACGATCACCCGGCATCGAGAATTTAAATTCCAGACCGTTAGTAAAATGAGCGCATTAGTATCATCTCGACCAGAGGAAATAATGACTGCCTTCGCCCCACTCAAGAAAGCGCCATGTTGCAACAGGCCTTCTTGGGTGGCATCCCCTTTGAGTGCCACTACTCCCAATTCCACTGCCGTTCGGACCCGGTCATCGCTGGGGTCGATGACGACGATATGTTCAGGTTCGGTTCCTTTTGCCAGTAATTCTTTGACGGCAGAATAGCCCGTGTGCCCAAAGCCACAGACCACGACATGCTCATTAAGATTCGATTGGAGTTTTGCCATACGAAATACCTCGGTAAATTGTCTCAGCGCCAATTGATAGGCTGTTCCTAAAAAAATCACCCAAATGAAAATACGGACCGGCGTCACCACAAGGGCATCGATCAACCGTGCCCGCGGCGTCACCGGTACAATATCGCCATAACCGACGGTCGTAACCGTCACCATCGTGAAGTAGACCACATCCGTCAACGACATGTGTCCATCGCTATAATCCTTCAAACCCTCTCTATCCACCCACAAGATGCCTATCAACAACCCAAACAAGAATAGGACAATCCCCAGTCGGATGAATAACGTACGAACGGGGTCCAGATCCGATGGCATATAGACCACCCGCCTCAAAAAGAGTGAGGATTTGGGATTCGATTTGGTTTTAAACGGAAAGGCCATAAAAACGTTTTTAGTGGTGAAACCGGTATGAAGGCTATTCTGTCAACGGCCAGAAAAATACTAATAAAGGTAGAGACACAGCAACAATCAAAATATCCAACGGCAATCCCATCCGCCAGTAATCCCCAAAACGATACCCGCCAGGCCCCATCACCAATAAATTATTTTGATGGCCAATGGGAGTAAGAAACGCACACGAGGCCCCAATAGCCACGGCCATAAGAAACGGGTCGGCATAAACCCCGAGGTTTTGAGCAACCGCAACACTGAACGGAGCCATGACCACGGCAGTGGCAGCATTATTCATGACATCCGTTAACAACATCGTCACTATCATGATCACACCCAACAAGATAATAGGAGAATACCCACTCATGACGTTGACGAGATATTGGGCCAAAACCGTGGTGGCTCCACTCTGTTCTAGTGCTTGCCCGATTGGAATTAGGGCCCCTAGCAAAACCAATACCGGCCAATCAATGGTGTGATACACTTCTCGTGGAGGCACCACCGCAAGAATCACCATAGCCAACGCTCCACCCATTAAGGCAATCGGTAACGCCACGAGTCCCGTCAAGGCAATCCCCAGTGCCAGCCCAAATAACCCTACAGCTAACCATGTTTGTCCCGATTTCCCCAATTGAATCCCGCGTTCGGCCAAGGGCAAACATCCCAACGACCCTATCACATCCAACACCTGTTCCTTATCCCCTTGCAAGAGCAGCACATCTCCCGCCTTGAATCGAAATTCCCTTAACCGACCACGATAGGGTGTTCCTTGGCGAGAGACTCCCAATAAAGACACACCAAACCGACTTTGGAGTTTCAAGGTTCCGGCTAATCTCCCTACCAACCAGGAACGGTCAGGAGGCACCACCGCCTCTACTAAAATCTCATCTGGGATCTTCGTTGACTTTTGAGGCTCTAACTCTCCTACCTCTTCTTTTGACTGAGTCCCGCTTAATTCCAAGCCTAAGGTTGACACAAATTTATTGATCCCTTGATGGCCGGCCTCCAAAACTAACACATCGCCGACCTGAATCTTTTCCCGCCAGGCCGCACCCCGAATGGATTGTTCCCCTCGAATGAGACTTATAATTAATGCATCGGAATCCTCCGTGGCTGATTCCAACTCCGACAACGATTTGCCTATGGCCTTAGAATTTTCTGGAACTTTGACTTCGGTGAGGTATTCCTGGATATGGAATAAATCTTGGGGCGCATTTTTAGATCGCCGAGCTATGGGAATCAAATGCCACCCCACTAGTGCAACAAAAATAATTCCTGCTACCGCCACCACCCCGCCAACCGGAGAAAAATCGAACATCCCAAATGGTTGCCCGGTCATTTCTGCCCGGTAATTGGCAATGATGATATTCGGGGGCGTGCCAATTAATGTGGCCATGCCACCCAATATCGTTCCAAATGCCAAAGGCATCAACACAACCGCCGGCGAACGTTTTGCGTCAAAAGAAGATTGAATCGCTACCGGCATCATCAATGCCA
>JBFJON010000300.1:0-3412 GCA_041617575.1 Nitrospirales bacterium
CTGAACGCGTGCCGTGACTATGTGACGTGTAGCGAGCGACCGTTGACCTTTGAATATGTCTTATTAGCCGGAGTCAATGATTCCTCTGTGGATGCCAATCGATTGGTTTCCTTGTTACGAGGCATTCGATGTAAGATCAACTTAATTCCCTTTAATGAGTTCCCTGGCAATCCCTTTCGACGGCCAACATCAGAAGTCATTGATGCGTTTCAGCAGATTATCCGAAATCGCGGATTTGATGTGTTTCTTCGTAAGAGCCGTGGAGATGACGTGTTGGGAGCCTGTGGCCAATTGGGTCGATCAGCTTCGGAGGTGCTAGAGACCTTGCCGTTTCATTCCAAAAGAACTCATCCAATTTATGCCGAGTCTTGAACCAGCCCTTCAAAACAAATACATACATTTGCAGAAGGTTTTGCACGACCTGGGATCGGTAGTCGTGGCCTTTTCCGGAGGGGTGGATAGCACTGTGGTATTGAAGGTAGCTGTTGACAGCCTTGGCCCATTGGCCAAGGCCGTGATTGCGGCTTCGCCCACCTTGCCAGCCAGTGAGCTGAAAGATGCACATCGCTTGTGTGAGTCTATTGGCGTCGATCTGCAAGTGGTGGAAACTGATCAGTTGCAAATTGCGGCGTTTGTACAGAATGATGCCACACGGTGTTTTCATTGCAAAACGGATCTCTATCAGTTGTTAGCCCACATTCAGGAGGTTGCCGGCTTCCAGGCCATCGTTGATGGGACGAATGTGGATGATATGGGTGAACACCGACCTGGAATTCAAGCAGGCCGACAGTTAGGTGTGCGAAGCCCCTTGTTAGAGGCGGAATGTGACAAGGCTGATATTCGCCGATTGGCTCAGGCTTTGGGTTTAGCGAACTGGAATAAACCCGCTGCCGCCTGTTTATCGTCTCGTATTTCACGAGGGATTCCTATTACCAAAATATCTCTGTCCCGCGTGGAACAGGCCGAAGCGTTTTTGTTGGCAGAGGGATTGACCCAGGTACGTGTTCGGCTACATGGAGAGTTGGCTCGAATCGAAGTGGGGCCGTCAGAAATTGCGATGCTAGCAGAAGAGCCTCGACGGTCTCGTTTGGTTGCCACATTTAAGGATTTGGGGTTTCAAACCGTGACTATCGATTTGGAGGGATACCGCGCTGGTGGGGGAAACTAAGTAAAAATATTTATACAGCGAGCAGACAAAAAAAGAGGGAAGCGGCACTTCCCTCTTTGACAATTTGCAAATGATGTAACTTCGGATTTCCCAGGTCAGTAGTAGATGAGTCTAATATTGGACGGGCTCCTAATTTTTGGCATGCGCGGCGACTTCTGCTAGCGCTTCTTGGGCAAACCGACGATGGTCATCATCGGATAAGCTCCGGCCAATCACTTTTTCTGCCACCAAAATGGCTAAATCAGCCGTTTGATCTTTGATGTCTTGAACGGCTTTTCGTCGTTCTCGATCAATGTCCTGGGTCGCCTCTTCTTTGATACGTTTCGAGTCTGCACGAAGCCGTTGCTGGTTTTCATCGAGCAATTGTTGGGCTTTTTGTTTCGCCTCTGCCATGAGGGTATCAGCCTCTTTGGCAGCAGCCATCAGTTTCGCTTCGTATTCCTTCAGTTTTTGCTCTGCCGTTGCGCGATTCTGCTCTGCCTGGTCTAGGCTCTCCCGAATTTTTCGTTCTCGAGTTTCTAGAGTTTCGAGAATCGGAGGGAAGGCAAATTTGTAGAGTATCCAGAACAGGATGCTAAATGACAGAACCTCCCAAAAAATCAGAGACGAAAAAAAATGTGGGTCAAATTGTGGCATGGTTTAGTCGCCTTTTTACCCTTTACCCATGATGATGAAGGCAATGACCAGTCCGTAGAGTGCGATGGCTTCCACTAATGCGAACCCAATCCACATATACTTGCCGACTCGGGCTTCCGCCTCTGGCTGACGAGCGACGGCTTCAATCATCTTCCCGAAAATATACCCGATGCCAATACCGGCGCCTGCAAAACCTGCGGCCGCTAGGCCCATTCCCAAAAGTGCTGCTGCTGCAGAATCCATTGTGGTGTGGTCCTCCCAGTTTAAAAGGGACTAATAGTAATGACTGACTTTCATGGTTCGAACGTGATTAATGCAGATGAATGGCATCGCCAATATACACACACGTTAAGACGGTAAAAATATAGGCCTGGATAAACGCGATACCAACTTCTAGGCCATACAAGACGATGGTGAAGGAAAAGGGCAACCATCCAATGAGGAACCCGCCTGCAATCGTCAGTCCGAATAACACTCCCAGAATGACATGGCCAGCCGTCATATTGGCAAATAATCGCACAGCGAGAGAGATTGGTCTAGCTAATTGACTGATCAGTTCAATCGGAATCATTAAGGGAAGTAGCCACCCTGGGGTGCCCGGTGGTACGAGAATCCCTAAAAATTTTGCTCCATGTAATTGAAATCCGATGACCAGGCTGAGGGCATAGACCCCAAGAGCAAAGACTCCTGTTACGACGATCTGACTGGTAACGGTATAGGAGCCGGGAATCAATCCTAGAAGATTACAAAATAAGATGAAGAGAAAAAGCGCGCTGATGAGTGGGAAATATCGCATTCCCGAGGACCCCATGGTGTCCTGAATGATGCCGCGAATAAATTCAACGAGCAATTCCGCGAGACTTTGGATTTTTGATGGCACGAGCGACTTGGCTGCTCCCGCCTTTAAAAGAAAGAGGGAAGCTACACCAACCACAACCCACATCATCAAAACGGCCTTATTGACTGAAATGTCGAGACCGAAAAGAGAAAGCGGGATGAAATTATGAAGTTCGAAGGGATGTAACGGATCTTCCAAAACTGAACCCTGTGTCTTACTGCTAATTTACCCACCGCTGGGCTGCACGGTAGGCGTTGCGAATTCCAGCGATTAACCCCAAAACTAACCCTACAGCCACCCCCCACGGTGTGGAATCGAGCACATACGAATCAATTAACCATCCGAGGAGTCCACCGACAATAAGGGCGGCAAGCAAGTCCGTCCCTACTCGCATCGCCTGCCCAAGCCCCGCAAACATTGGATCCTGAGAAGGTGCCATTTGTTAGACCTGCAAGGCGAGTTGTTGGAAGGGGCTGCATTCAAACAAAAAATCCTAAAACTTGTCAAGCAAGGGCGTCCTATCATTCATGCAATATGTTACAATAGGCGCAAGCTCGCCTATCGTTCGTTCGCCGAAAAGGTTTTCAGGCCATGAGTTATTTCCGTATTCCAATTTTACCCAAGAAGACATGGATTATGGTGAAAGGCATTGTGGCTTACCTCACGCTGAGTATTGGGGTGAGTGGAACCTTAACCCTGGCCAACCCATCGGTGGATGAACTCCCTGACTTAACCGAAGGGGTTGTACCGGTCGTGCAATATAAAAATTC
>JBFJON010000301.1:0-3411 GCA_041617575.1 Nitrospirales bacterium
TCAATTGGAATTTTTCGCAAGTATCGGCGGATCGGCGACTGTTCCCCTACCTGGGCCTCTCCACCAGTTAATTCAATTTTCAATAAGCTTTCAAGGGTTTTGGGGTATCCGGTGAACCCTGTTTCCTCTTTGCATGTCAGTTGATTTTTGACGCATAACGGTCCTAGTAAGGTACCACCATCTCTGGCCCAATCACGGCGAAAATTATCAATGGCGCTCCGAACTGTTCGCAAGGTTTGCCTTAACTCAAGTTCTTGCGACCGTTTGGTGCTGATTTTTGTGAAGGGTAGGGCAACCGATGCCAGAATAAACATAATCACCAAGGTCACGAGTAATTCTATTAATGTCACACCACGAATTGTGGTGGGTTTATTCCACCCAGACTCTCCCATGTTGCACCATGACCGGCACGGGTTGAGCATTCGCTCCTAGCACGGTCGGATTTTGAATGTGAATATGTGATGTTCCAGTCCCAGTGGCTTCGAATACGATGGAGGCTAGCGCCCCACTCCCTTGAACAGGCTTTCCCTGTTGCCCCATTTGAATCACCAGTTGTCCGGCATTCGGCACAACCGAGACGGTGAGACTAGGAGGCACCTGTTGCCCCGTCCAAAATGGGCCTTCAATGGCTTGTTTGAAGGTCATGACGGCTGGATCATACGTGAGTGCCAATGAGGTTTGTTCTGCAGAGGATAAATTTTGGCCTTGCAGAGTCAAAGAAATTTGTTCTCCACTTTTAATCGAAGCGGCAGCCGGGATGATCTGTAGCCGTGAGACTTCAGTAGGGGATGCCTTCGAATCGGTTTCATCCGATTCGGCTGATTCTTGATCACCGTTCTTCGCCTCTGCCGCTTGGTCGTTTGAGGAAGACGGTGCCGAGTCAGCCGTGTTAGAAAACCCGGTTCCTCCTTCATTGTAGAGAGAGGTAGACCCCGGTTGGTTTATCGGAAATTGCCGCTTGGTCGAGTAGTTCTGAGCTGTTCCTGACCACATCGTCTGTTTAGCCAATTGTGGAGGATTCAGTTTTCGGACAATATGCGGCGTCACAACTAAAATAACTTCTGTGGTGATTTTGTCGGTTTCTGTATTACTCAGTGCGTCTCCGATTAATGGGATGTCATCCACGCCGGGAACAGATTCTCGGGTTTTTCTATCTTCTTCAGAAATGAGCCCGGCCAAAACAACGGTCTCGCCATCCCGAATATTGAGGGCCGTGTCTGCGGTTCGTTTGCCAAACCGAAATTGAGTAATCAAGGGGTCTGATTGCAAAATGACCCGGTCTCCTAAACGCGTGACTTCTATTTGCAATCGCAGGGTAATGGCGTTATTTAAATGTACCTGTGGCTCAATGGTCAGTTTGATCCCGGTATCCTTAAATTCAATTGATGTGACGGTTGAAGTCGTCGGCACCGCACCAGTCGCGGCTTGACCGGGAAGCACATTGGTCGTGGAGAGAAGAATGGGTACCTGATCTCCAACATTTATAGAACCTTTTTGATTATTGAGGATGCGAAGTTTGGGAGAAGATAAGGTTTTGGCTTCCGATTCCTGCTTGAAAAAATTCAATAAAACACTACTGGGAAATGTAAATAAGTAAGAATCTTTGCCAAGGCCGGTCAAGTTGCGATACGTGAACGTTGAGGGAAGGGTTGAAAAGGCTTTGGCTGCAAGTGTTCCGGCCGCGTCTAATGTATCAGGAAAGACGCCAAAGCCGGCTGATTTGGCAAAATTCAACCCCAAATTTTGTGTTTTGGTGCGGTTCACTTCTAAGACTTCCACATCAAAAAGGACCTCCGCATCCTGTCTATCATTGGCCAAGATTATTTGTTCCGCCAAGGCGATTTTGTTGGTTTCGTCTCGTATCACGACCGTGTTTAAGGGTTCGTTCACATAGACTCGCTTCGTTTCCAAAATCGTGCGAAGCAAATTCGCCATGTCTTTGGCTTTAGCATTGGATAAATAAAATGTGCGAATTTGAAGTTCCTCATATTGTTCTCGTTTTTGCTTGGTGTCCGGAATGATCAGAAGACGGTCGGGACCCACTCGTTTAGCAAACAATTGGTTGGTGTTTAAGATGAGATTCAACGCCTCATTATACGGGGTATCCTTGGTGAAGATTGTCACCAAATCATCCCGAACATCCTTATCAAATAAGATGTCGATATTGGCGGTTCTCGCGAGAATTTCAAACACCTGTTTTAAGCGAGTATTTTGAAAGCGAAGGGTGACTGGTTCGGCCGATTCGCCAATGGTCTGGGTTTCTTGTTGCTGCTGGACAACTCGAGTAATCCCTTCCACGGCTTCAGTTAAGGAATGGTCTAACTCGACAGCAGTTTCATATAGTCCGAGGGCTTCGTCCAAACGCCCCAAGCCTTCCATTTGCTTGGCGTTAAGGAGCGTTTCACGAGCTGACTTTAAGCGCCAGGTGTCATTGAGTGCAGTGTGGTGTTCCCGTTTTTCTGGGTCTAACCCTAGGGCAATTTCGAATTCTTGCAGAGCCTCAGCAATCTGGCCTTTTTTAAGCCATTCGCGCCCCTGAGCAAAATGTTGTTCTGCCGCACGGGTTTTGGCATGTCGAAATTTCTCCTCCAGTTCCTTGTCGAAGGGTTCTTTTTTGACAGCGGCTCGATACGCTGCCACCGCCCCATCCCAATCCCCCTTTTTTTCAAGTTCTTCTCCGAGCTGTAGCTCCTGCATGGTGCAAGCTACAAGGAGAGCGAGGAAAAGAAGAATTCCGCTTCGATAAAATGTGCGCATAATGACGAACTGAATTCCTTTTTTGGATTGCTAGGCGGGGGAATGCAAAAGGACCGGATACCCCTATAACCTAGCATATTTTATGAATTCGGGCTAGAGATATAGCCCTACTACCTTCATGTATCGGATCCTGGCTTTTCAATATTAAATAAAGGAACACAAGCCGTCAAAGAAAAAAAGGCTGATTGCCATTTTTGTTTGATTTCAAAAAGAAGTCTTGTTGTATTCAACCAGGGCAGCAAGCGATGCCACTATGATGGTGTGTTTGGAGGAACGGTTTCTGAAGGTTCTGGTGAAGTAGCTTCTGGTGTAGGCGCTGCTGTGCTGGATGGGGCACAGTTCTGTGGAGTAAGTGGATTGAGAGGATTCGGTTGGCAAATGGTACCCGCGCCGGTCGATTCAAACCGAATTGCCTGGTACGTTTTGACATTTTTGAAGTTAACTTGGTCATAGGGGACATCGGTGCTGGTACTGCGTACGCCATGAAGCTCTTCGCCTATCTTTATTAAATCAAAATCCTTTCCTGTGATTGGATCCGTATAGGCAGCTTGCAAATAGCGTTTAGGGTTTTTCTTGGTGAGTTCCTCGAGCGTGCGAGGCCAACGGTTGGGCCTGATTGCCTTTTTGACGTCATAGTCAGCGACATAGCGTTCA
>JBFJON010000302.1:0-3410 GCA_041617575.1 Nitrospirales bacterium
GCAAAAGAGATTTTTGCAGGCAATAAGGGGTTTTAGCTCCGTGTCTAAAAGATGAAAATTGCTAATTTTACTGGGGTTTTTCAACTCGGTCCAACCTGAAAATTTGTGCCGTGTCCCACAAATCTATTTTTTTCGACAGTAACAGTCAAAGTTGTGTTTGAAGTCAATGCCCAGCTTGCTTTTCGGTAGATCTTTGAGATGACCCACAGACGCTAACACTTGGTAATTGCGTCCCAAATATTTTTTAAGGGTTTTTGCTTTGGTGGGCGATTCGACGATTACAAGTGATTTAGCCATAGTGTTACGTTAGGAAATGTCCTGATGGTTTACCATTAAATCTTCCTTTGAAAATACAAGTAGGTGGTCTTTATCTGACACTGACCCTGACGTACTGAAGACCTGGTACTTGTCTTATAAGTCCTTTCATCTCCAAAGACAAGAGAATAGTCATCATCTCGGAGGAAGAATATGAACCTTGAGCGATTAATTCGTCAAGCGAAACAGGATCTAGAGGAATTCGGTTGAAGATACTTTGTTCCTCTGGCCCCAATGCGATGTTCGAGGGTTGGGCTTCAACAACATTTTGGTGTGTTTCGAGATGATCACGGAAAGACCTTTCTAACATAGGAAGAATTTCTTCCACAATATCCCAAGGTTTTTCAACGAGTTTCGCCCCTTGTTTAATGAGGCGATTGGGTCCATGACTCAGGGGATGTGTGACATTCCCCGGTACGGCAAAGACCTCGCGATTTTGTTCTAAAGCCATCCGAGCGGTAATGAGGGACCCACTTTTCGACGTGGCTTCAGTGACAATGACTCCAAGCGAAAGCCCACTAATGACCCGATTGCGTTGAGGAAAATGATAGGATTGTGGGGAAGTGCCCATAGGGAATTCCGAAAATACCGCACCCTGCTGCTCAATCCGTTGCCGAAGCTTGAGGTGTTCAGGAGGATACGTCAGATCAATACCGCACCCCAGGATGGCCCATGTTCTCCCTGCCGCAGCCAATGCCCCTTCATGGGCGGCAGCATCAATGCCCCGCGCCAGGCCACTGACGATCGTGAAACCCAGTGCCGCTAAATCTCCGCTAAGTTGTCGAGTGAAGGCTCGTCCAGCATGTGATCCCTTTCGTGCACCGACAATGGCCAAAGCTTGTTGGTCACATTCCAGCAATTGTCCTGTGTAATACAAGAGAGGAGGAGGGTCGGCAATCGTTTTTAACCGAGCGGGGTATTGAGGGTCTGTCAGGGTGAGGATGGAAAACCGACCAGCTTTGACAGCCTCTATTTCTCGTTGAATCTCATTGTGAGTTTTATCGAAAAGGGGTTGCTGGAGAGCCTGGGCCAAAGAAGATGAAAGATCACCGGTTGCCACTAGTGCAGAAAGATTGGCTCCCCGGATGGCTTGAGGTGAACCAAATCGATTGATCAGCCGTGTGTAGGTGATGGGGCCGAGTCCTTTAACCGCTCGCAGTTCCAACCATCCTTGCAAGTCGGAGAGCGTGCTCATTGGATGGACCTGATTGGGAAGGTTGAAAACAAATGAACCACCTTTTAGGGTGGGATAATCAAGGCGGCGTTCCCTGCCTGCGCAGAAGCGCCTCGCGCAGGCAGGTCGACGCTTTGCCCTCTTCTCAGACTGTCCGTACGCTCCGGGCGTCAAAATCAAATGAGTCACCCTTCGGGATGAACAAAGCTGTGAGGCCTTGCGGGACCTAGCAAGCTATTCGCGGCCTTTCCTTCGGCATGGCTCAAGACAGGACTGGAAGAGCTTTTTTGAACATTCTTCCTCCTAACTAATGTGGGATGTAGATGGTCACGAATATTCAATTTCGAAAATATTTTGAATTATTGAATCGTCCCTAAGAAGCGGCCCGAGACTCAGACCGCTGTGCTACTTTTCCGACTACGACAATGTCATATTGTTCAAGGTTTAAGAGAGGGTCGGCTTTGAAGAGCACCTGTTGTTGAAATTCTTGTTCTAATTGTTCGATGCCCCCATGTTCGGTATCAAAGAGAAGTTCAATGACCTTGGGGTTCGCTCCCACCACAATGCGTTGACCCTGACCTCGGGCATTGCCGATTCGCCGTATCTCTCGAAAAATCTCATAGGCCACCGTCATTGTAGATTTGGTATACCCTCGGCCCTCGCAGTCATTGCAAATCTCTGACATCGTTCGCAGAAGGTCTTCCCTCACGCGTTCCCGAGAAATTTCAATCAACCCGAGATCGGAAATGCGGGAGATTCGTGTTTGAGCTTTATCATTGGCCATGGCCTCCAGGATTGCCTGATATACTTTCTCACGGTTCCGTTCTCGTTCCATATCGATGAAATCAATCACGATGATTCCACCAATGCCTCGTAATTTCACTTGATACGCAATTTCTTTGGCCGCTTCCAGATTGTTTTTGAGAATCGTTTCTTCTTGATCGCGCTTTCCGACAAATCGTCCGGTATTTACGTCAATCACCGTCATGGCTTCGGTAGGTTCGATCACGATATGTCCCCCAGATTTGAGCCAGACCTTTCGACTCAAAGCCCGGGTGATCTCAAGTTCAATACCCAGATGATCAAACAGACCTTCCTGCTTCTTATCATAGAGATGGACGCGGGACGTCTGTTCGGGGAGATATCGCCGCACAAAATCTTTGACTTCCTCAAAAGTGGTCTTAGTATCAATCAATAATCGATCGACTTTGTTCGTGAACAGGTCGCGGACAACACGAAGAGGAAGAGACAGATCGGTGTGGAGCAGAGAGGGCGCCTGTTGACTGTTTGCGGCTTTCAAGGTGTCTTCCCATAAGGCTGTCAGAAATTTCGTGTCGGACAACAAGTCTTCTTCGGGAACACCCTCACAGACGGTTCGGACAATATACCCATACTCCGGTTTTCGGATACGTCGCATCAAATCTTTCAATCGATGGCGTTCTTCTTCGTGCGTAATGCGTCGAGACACCCCAACATGATCGACATTGGGCATCAGAACCAAAAACCGACCAGGAAGAGAGACATAGGTGGTAATCCTAGGCCCTTTGGTTCCAATGGGCCCTTTGGAAATTTGAACAAGAAGTTCCTGCCCTTCCGTCAACAGGCTTTCGATGGGCCGGGCGGTTTGGCGCCGAGGACGTGGCATATCTGAACTTGGTTCGTCATCTACGCTATCCACAAGTGTATCTCCAGGTTCCGTGCCAACTGAGAGGTCAGACACGTGAATAAAGGCGGCCCGATCTAACCCAATGTCCACAAAGGCGGCCTGCATGCCCGGTAAGACCTTGATCACTTTTCCTTTATAAATATCTCCTACGAAATCTTTTTTTTGAGCTCGTTCGACAAATAATTCCGTGACCAGGCTATTGTCTAGGACCGCCACACGAGTTTCTTCTCGGGTCACACTGATCGCAATTTCAAC
>JBFJON010000303.1:0-3410 GCA_041617575.1 Nitrospirales bacterium
GCCTTTTTTAATGGCCTCTAACAATTCTCGTTGTTTTTTTTGCCGACGTTGTTGCGGCAAGATGAGTAAAAAATAGAAAACAACAAAAATCAAGACAAAAGGGATAAGGGACAACAACCCTGCCGATGTATCGGGTGCTGTCCCCTCAGCTTGCGCCCATGCTTGCGAGACAAAATTCATAACGACCTCAGATTAAAGACAAGTGGTGTAATGGAGTTGCATTAGTTCACCGTATCCTGGACAAGTGCCTCACTGACGTCAGGTACACGACGTCGATAAAAATCGTTTCGATATTCCTCGAATTGATTCTGGCTGACTGCTTGGCGCAACTCGCGCAAAAGCCTGCCATAATACCAAAGATTGTGCACTGTATTCAGTCGAACGCCTAACATTTCTCGGGATATGAATAAATGCCGTAAATAGGCTCTGGAAAATCGTTGACACACCGGGCATTCACAGTCGGCATCGATAGGATTGGGATCTTGGGTATAGCGGGCTTGCTTGATGAGAACCCGACCAGTCGAAGTAAATAGCCAACCGGTGCGGGCATGCCGCGTAGGAATAACACAATCAAATAAGTCCAACCCTCGAGCAACACCTTCCACAATATCTTCGGGGAGCCCAACTCCCATCAGGTAACGAGGCCGATCAGGGGGAAGCAGTCCAATCACCGTCTCAACCATCTCAAACATGATGGGCTTTTCTTCCCCTAACGATAAGCCCCCAAGGGCATACCCATCCATTTCCAAAGAGACTAACTCCTGGGTGGATTCCTGCCTCAACTCTGAAAACACACCTCCCTGAACAATCCCAAACAACCATTGATGAACCTTCTTTGGAACCTCTGCACAACGTTTGGCCCAGCGAGTCGTGCGCTTGACGGCTTCCTGTGCTTGCGGTTGCATACATGGAAACGTTGGGCAATGATCCAGAGCCATCATAATATCCGAACCAAGAGCTACTTGAATGGCCATGCTTTTTTCAGGTGAGAGCAGATGCCAGTCCCCATTAATATGAGAACGAAAGCCCACGCCCTCTTCCGTAATCTCACGGAGATTTGCCAAGCTGACCATTTGATAACCACCACTATCCGTGAGAATGGCTCCAGGCCATTGCATGAATTCATGCAACCCTCCATGGGATTCAATCAGCTCATGCCCAGGTCGTAGAAATAAATGATAGGCATTGGACAAAATCATCTGAAAGCCAGAAGCGCGAACTTCATCGGGATGCAAGCCTTTCACCGTCCCTTGTGAACCAACAGGCATAAAGGCGGGGGTTTCAATATCTCCATGGGAAGTAGACAACAACCCTACTCGAGCCCCGGCTGCGGTAGTATTGTGAACTGAAAAAGTATTCGGGTCTGAAGAGGCCATAGATTGATATCCAGAGAGAGCCATTCAGGTTTAATTTACCGATTCGTTACATTTTTTCCGGAGAAGACACTCCAAGCACTGTGAGACCATTGCGAAGAACAGTCTGAACTTGGCAGAGCAGGGCCAATCGCGCCGCCGTTAAAGCAGGAGGGAGAGAGTCCTTGACGGATTCTATTTCTGAACCCATCGCCTTCCCATTCGTCTCCCATGGAATTTCCTGAAGTCCATCTTCGGATTTCACCGGACTTTCAACAGGAGGGAGAACCCGGTGTTTGTTGTAATATGAATGTAATTGCGCTGCAAGTTCTTGAAGGTAAAAGGTCACACGATGGGGCTCTAACGCGATGGCACTGCCTTCGATAATCCCTGGATATTGCGCCAGAGTCTTGATCAGTCTTAACTCCTCGTCATGAAGCAATAAGGTCAGATCCACATCCTGAATGGCCGGGAGAGGCACCTGTCGTTCTTGAGCAACGCGGAATAAACTGGCTAATCGAGCATGAGCATACTGCACATAATACACCGGGTTATCCGAAGACTGTTGCTTCGCTAATTCTAAATCAAAATCCAAATGGGTATCAGCCCGCCGCATGAGGAAGAAAAACTTAGCCGCATCGGATCCGACTTCCTCCACCACCTCCCGAAGAGTCACAAACTCACCGGCACGTTTGGACATCTCAATCTTCTGTGATCCTCGAAGCAAACTGACCATTTGCACCAACACGACTCTCAGCGACTCTTTGGTATGGCCAAAGGCCTGCACCGTCGCCTCCATTCGTGGGATATACCCGTGATGGTCGGCACCCCAAATGTTAATGAGGGTATCGAATCCCCGTTCCAATTTATCGCGATGATAGGCCATATCGGCCGCCAAATAGGTATAGCTCCCATCCTGTTTTTTGAGGACTCGATCTTTTTCGTCACCGAATTCCGAAGAACGAAACCACAAAGCTCCATCTTTATCCTTGACCAGCTTTCGTTCCCGCAATTCATCCAACGTCAACTGAACGAGACCTTTGGAATGAAGTGACGCCTCACTAAACCACGTCTCAAATTGCACCCCAAATGTTTCCAAATCATCCTTAATACCATCTAACAAAATATGACTGGCTATTTGAGCGCAAACAGTTTCTGCCTGGTCTGGCGATTTCTCCAACAATTCCTGTCCATGGGTCTGAGCGACAGATTCGGCCAACGATTTAATATAGTCTCCATGGTACCCCTCTTCAGGAAAGGATGAATCCTTCCCCCAATATTCTCGGTAGCGTGCATAAACAGACCGTCCTAATAAGTGTAGCTGTCGACCCGCATCATTAACGTAAAACTCCCGCAAAACCTTGAATCCCGCAGCCGTCAGGAGCGAGGCCATCGCCTGCCCCAACGCGGCTCCACGCCCATGTCCCACATGTAACGGTCCGGTCGGATTCGCACTCACAAATTCCAGAACAATACGTTTCCCTTTTCCTATGTGACTCTCCCCATACGCAGAGCCATGTTCTTGAATAGTTCGCAACACTTCCATCCAGCACACAGGATGTAGAGTGAGATTCAAAAATCCAGGCGGAGCCACATCAATGCGTTCAAATAATTCTGAAAATTGCTCACGAAGACTTGCGGCCAATACCTCAGCCACCTTCAATGGAGATTGTCGAACCCTTGAAGCCAACGTCATCGCCACATTGCAAGAAAAGTCTCCCCATTCAGGACGTTTGGGAGGCTCCACCATGGGAGTAGGAATCGCGCCCATGGGTAATTGCCCAGATTTATTGACCCTTTCTAAGGTCACGGCTATAGCCTCAACCACCTGATTTTGGAGTAATGTCTGCACGTTAAATTATCCTATCTTCGCAAAAAATAAGGGTTTTTTCACCGGCGAATGTAGCACAGGATTTTTGACAAGGCAAGGATTTCAATTCTTCCTTGTTATGAATTCTGAATTCAAGGAGGAACCAGAGAAGGCAGGAATCTGTTTGCCAGAAAATAGACTCTTTGCATAGCTCAAAGCATCATCAACCGAAAAAGATAAACAGGACC
>JBFJON010000304.1:0-3410 GCA_041617575.1 Nitrospirales bacterium
CCTGCATACCAAAAAAATTCCGATCTTAGATGCCCATGGCTCTCCTCTATATCTTTTGGGAATCTCAGAAGATATTACTGAACGGAAACAGGCTGAGGGTCTTGTTCGGAAAGGCGAGAGAAAATTTCGAGCCATTTATGAACAAGCCCCTACTGGTATCGCCACTTTGGATTCACTCAGTGGGCAATTCACTCAAATCAATCAGAAATATTGCGATATTATGGGGTACTCGCAGGAGGAAATGCTCGATCGGACCTTTCAGGAGCTTACTTATCCGGATGATCTTCAAGCGGACTTAGATCACATGCAGCAAGTCCTGACTGGCCAAGTCAGCAGCTTTAAAATGGAAAAACGATACATTCGAAAAACCGGTGAAGTCATTTGGGTGAATCTGATTTGCGTACCGTTGCCGTTGGAACCCACCGATCCTCGTCAGCATATTGCGATGGTTGAGGATATTACCTATCGGAAGAAGGCAGAGAGCGTTCTTCAAGAGAGTGAAGAACGTTATCGAATTTTGTATGAGGACAACCCGTCTATGTATTTCACGGTCGCTAAAGATGGGAATATCCTTTCCGTTAACCGATTTGGCGCCCAACAACTTGGATATTCTGTTCAGGAGCTCATTGGGAAACCTGTTATGGAAGTATTTCTTGAAGATGACAAGCCTCTTGTCCAACAATATTTCAACGACTGCCTCCAAAATCCTATGAAGGTATTCAATTGGGAACTTCGCAAGCAGAAGAAAGATGGAAACGTCTTATGGGTCCGAGAAGCGGCACGAACGATTCAAGGAGAGGACGGAAAAACGGTGGTCTTAATTGTCTGTGAAGATATCACTGAACGAAAAGAAAAAGATGCACAACTCAAAAATCTCTCCCATCGTCTTCTTCTGGCAACTGCTTCAGCCAAAATGGGAATTTGGGATTGGGATATAGCTAAAGATGTCCTGAGCTGGGACGATCAGATGTTTAACCTGTACGGCCTCGTGCAGGAAGATCTTAAAAGTGGATACGACACGTGGGCTAGGACGGTTCATCCTGAGGATCGGTCCCGAGCCGAAACTGAAATTCAACAAGCTATTCTAGGTATGGAAGATTTTCATACCGAATTCAGAATTGTGTGGCCTGACCAGTCCGTTCATACGATCCAGGCCCATGCGGTGGTGCAACGAGATGATGCGGGAACGGCCATTCGAATGATCGGCGTTAATTGGGACATATCCGATCGGAAAATGAACGAAAAGCTCCTCCACGAAAGCGAGGCCAAACGGATCGAGGCTCTCAGTCAAAGTGATGAACTCAAGTCAGCCTTGCTCTCATCGGTATCCCATGAACTGCGAACTCCACTCACAGCCATGAAAGGGTCGGTGTCCAGTATAATAGGAAATGCCCCTAGCAATATGGACCAGGCACAACAAGAATTTCTCAAAGGAATTGACAGGGAGATCAACTACATGAGTCACCTCGTTGATAATCTCCTAGATATGTCACAGATTGAGGCTGGAACCCTAATACCTCACAAAGAATGGCATCCACTGGAGGATCTAGTGGAAGGAGCCCTCCGGCGTACGGAACAGACATTGGATACTCGAAACGTAGAAATACATATTCCTGAAAACGTCCCTCCGATTTTTGTCGACGCAGTGGAGATACAGCAAGTTCTCATCAATCTGCTAGATAATGCGGTGAAATATTCATCACCAACCTCGCCAATACGGATTCACGCCCGCGTTGAAGCTCAACAGATAGAGGTAGAGGCATCCAATATGGGAGAACCTATTCCACCACAGGATTTGAAGCGTATATTTGATCGCTTTTATCGTCGACGATCACCTGGTGAACAACCCATCGGTGGCACTGGCCTGGGCTTGGCAATATGCAAAGGAATCATCGAAGCCCACGGTGGTCGGATTTGGGCTGAGTCGATCGGGAAGGAGGTGACGATCACCTTTACGATACCGGTAACCGAATCTATGGCGAGTTTTTCACTTGAAGGACGACACAAATTTTAACTTGAATTATGACTCAAGGCGCCCGAATACTTGTGGTGGATGACGAACCTCAAATCCGTCACTCATTACAGGTCAATTTAAAGAACAAGAACTATGACGTGACGACGGCTGCTTCCGGAGAGGAGGCTTTAGAAGCGATGGCTCGTCGGAAGCCAGATGTTGTCATTGTGGATTTAGTGCTTCCTTCGATGGATGGAATTGAGCTCACTCGTCGCATTCGTGAACAATCTCCCGTCCCCATCATCGTCCTCTCAGCAATTGGTGATGAACGAAAAAAAGTAGAGGCTCTTGAATCCGGGGCTGATGATTACGTCACAAAACCATTTGGCATGGAAGAATTGGTAGCCAGGATCAGATCGGCGTTGCGAAGGACTATTATGTTGTCAGGGTCAGAACCCGTGTTCAAAAGTGGGGCTCTCTCCGTCAACTTCGAACGACGCGAAGTACGGCTCGACGGTAATCCTGTCAAGCTCACCCCAACAGAGTTTGACCTCTTGAAATATATGATTCAGTACATCGGAAAGGTCCTCACACACCGGACACTCCTTACCGCCATTTGGGGGGAGGCCTATGCCGATCAAGCCCAATATCTTCGGGTGTTCATCGGGCAGCTCAGAAAAAAACTCGAGACTAACACTGCACGTCCCCAGTACATTCTGACTGATCCCGGTGTGGGCTATCGTTTCGCACTCGATATTGAAGAGGATAATCCGTAAGCTTCCTTGCCATGCAGGCCCCTTCCCATCGCTCTTTCGATCCCCTCTAAATTCCTACATTTAAATAACACCCGGGCAATAAATTCGTTCACGTATCGGCATGCCGTCTAGAGGGCATACTTTAGGAATGTTGGCGTTCCTGTTCGATGCCCAGTCGAACGTTCTTGTTAGATCGAAGACACACAATTAAATGATGTCTTTATGAAAAATTTACTAGAACCCTCCCTATTATGAATAGTGCCTTTATGTCTCAGGGAAGTAAGATTAAAGAAATTATGGGGTACCTTGTCTCAGTGAACAAGGGTTACTAAATGGCACAATCAATTTTGGTTGTTGACGATGATCAGGACGTCTCTCTGATGTTGAATGATCGACTGACGTTTCTAGGGTTTTATGTTACAACGGCAAGCAACGGCGCCGAGGGAATGTCCATGCTCGAGACATTGGCCGTTGATGGAATTCTGCTGGATATCCAAATGCCGGTAATGGATGGGATGACCATGATTGAACAAGTACGTGAAAAGGATCTCAGAATGCCAATCATTGTGATGACTGCAGAACTAAACAAGAAAAAGCTGATTCAGGCGATGGAACGGGGCGCTAATGACTATTTAATGAAGCCCATCGACGTCGACCTCCTTGCTCAAAAATGTTATACGGTCTTCAGCTAAGCTAGGCAG
>JBFJON010000305.1:0-3409 GCA_041617575.1 Nitrospirales bacterium
AGACCTACGGAACACAGCCTTGCAAGCTGGTGCCCATCAGGTTCTGTTCAAACCCTTTGCCTATTCGGAATTGAAAGCCTGCGTGCAGACACTCTTCGCTCCACAGCAAGCGGCTTAAAAACCATTCCATCTTCTCTTCCTGTTCTTTTGGGGATCGTCTCAATTTACGATTTCTGGCATTCAACCTCGTCTTTTATTCATTAATTTCCAATGACCTATCGCGGCGTTTCAGGCTGTCAATTTTAGCGCGAGCGTCCTTTGACTGAGGCTAGCCGATCACCATCAAAGGGCTGTGGGAAATTCCTCCTGATGTGTTTGATTCTTCCGGAAGCGTACTAGAGAGACGAGGGACTGATCAGGGAGCCGGGTGGTAGGAGTCGAACAATGTGAGGGGTTGGGTCCTCAGGGAATTCCCTATGGCATGTCAGCTTCTACTGGCATGATCAAAGACAAAAAGCCTTTGGAAGTTATTTGGAATAACTATAGAAAGAGTGGCAGGGGTTCTGACAACGGGAAAAAAGTAAGGAAAGAAAAAATAGAGGTCTATTGTAGACCGTATTCTCTCAGTTTGCGTTGGATCGTTTTGCGATGGACACCTAGGACTTCAGCTGCCCGTGCTTCATCGCCTTTATACGCCTCCAGGACACGAAGAATATGCTCTCGCTCGAGTTGTTCTAATGTCTTCCACCCATTCGTCGTGGACTTGATCGTATTCTGCGTAGTAATTGCTTCAGGCAAGTCCTGGGGCATGATGGTCGACTGTCCGGTCAGGACGAGGGCATGTTCAATCGTATGTTCAAGCTCACGGACATTGCCCGGCCAATCGTACTGCATGATTAAGGCCATCGCCTGTGAACTGACGCCGGTCACATGCTTCGATGCCGTCTTGCCATGCTTTTCAAGAAAAAAGTCCACCAACACGGGAATATCTTGGGGGCGATCCCGAAGAGGGGGCAAGGCAATGGTGACAACATTCAACCGATAATACAGATCTTCGCGAAACTTCCCCTCTTTCACTAAATTTTGCAAGTTCTTGTTGGTCGCGGCGACGATCCGAACGTTGACAGGTATCGAATCGACACCCCCCACATGACGAATTTCATGCTCTTGAAGAACGCGAAGCAATTTGCCTTGCAACGCCGAAGAAATATCGCCGATCTCATCCAAAAAACACGTTCCGCGCTGGGCTGATTCCATCAAACCTTTTTTGCTTGATATCGCACCGGTAAAGGCTCCTCGCTCGTGGCCGAACAACTCACTTTCTAAGAGGGTTTCTGCAAGGGTTCCACAGTCCACGGCCACAAAGGGGCCATCCTTGCGTAAGCTATTCGCATGAATGGCCCTGGCGATCAGCTCTTTTCCGGTCCCGCTTTCTCCTTGAATCAACACCGTGGAATCCGTCGGGGCGACACGGGCAATCAGTTTGTACACCGCCACCAAGGCAGGGCTTTTTCCTTGAATATGGTTCAGCGGATTAGATGGTGTCACCTTTTCGCGAAGCGTGCGATTCTCCTCAAGCATGTGTTTATGGTCCAACGCATGACGAACCACGGTTCGAATTTCATCCAGCACGAAAGGTTTACTGAGATAATCAAATGCGCCGGCTTTAATTCCCTCCACTGCGGTAATCAATGATCCATAGGCTGTTAATAAGATGACTTGTGTGGCTGGACTTCGCTGGTGAATAGCCATCAATAAGTTAATCCCATTCATACCAGGCATCTGTATGTCACATAAGACCACATCAGGATGTTGATCTATGACAAGATCCAATGCGGTGTGCCCAGCATGGGCCACCTGAACCTCGTATCCCTCTTTCTCCATAATTTCATGGAGCAAGGAGCACGTCTCGATTTCATCATCAACAATCAATACGCGACTATGTGGCATTACGTATTCTCATTCCATGCTGGAAGCCACATGAAGAAGTCGGTGCCTTTTCCCTCATAGCTCTCCACAGACAGCTTCCCATGATGTTGTTGGACGATTTCAGACGCAATGGCCAACCCCAGGCCTGTGCCCTCGCCAACATCTTTGGTGGTAAAAAATGCCTGGAAGACCGATTCTAGACAATGTGGAGGTATCCCTACTCCTGTATCGTGAACGTTAATACAGATTCCTGATGCATTCACGACCGATCCATGACTCTCTTGAGGCCAGGCACTTACCGTCAGTTGTCCCCCATCAGGCATGGCGTCAATCGCATTATCAATGAGATTGTTGAAGGCATCCTGTAGCTGTAGATAATCTGCACAGGCCAGTGGCAATGATGAATGATAGTGGGTGCTCAACAGGATTGATTGTTTGTCAAAAATCGGAAGAAACAGTTGCAGGGCTTGATCTAGGCATTGAGGAATTGAAACGGCTTCAGGTGACAACGTGGGGGGCCTGGAAAAATTCAGTAAATCTTGCATAACCGTATTCAGCCGATGCGTTTGTCGAAAGATGATCTGAATCCTTTCATTGACCTCAGAGGAAAGCTGTGGATCTTCCAGCAACAATTGAAGGTGGCCCGAGATGGCAGTTAACGGCGTCCCAATTTTGTGGGCAATGGTCGCCACAAGCTTTCCCAAGACCGCCAATCGGTGCTGTCTCAACAACTCCCGCTGGTCCACGGCTAGTCGTTCGTTGACGAAAACGAGTTCCTCATTTCGTTGCTTGAGATCGTGAGTGGTGTCCTGGATGGCATCCTCCCACTGTTTATTGATCACACCATGCCTCCTGACGAATTCTTTATGACTTTTTCCTGATTATTCAGGTTTCCCCCTGACTGCTGATTTTGTCCGCTGGCCATAACTCACATTTTAAATATGAGTTAAACATGCGAGCAAGTTCTTTGGGCCTTTCTCCTCATTCGCTCAACTCTAAACCATAACTCACGTTCATGATTCGTCAGGAACACCTTCATCACATGAGATGGTCCTTATGCTGCAGTGGGCGCGCATTCAGGGTCAGAACGTTTCTTTCCGTCTTTGGCAGTCAGTTGCTTCACCAGATCATAATAGCAAGAAGGGCACAACTCATGTTGTGTGGTTGATTCATACACCGTTTGCGAAGAATGTTGCCCACATGACTCACACCTATTCAGCATAGTCCCCTCCAGTTTAAAAAATGGATACTTGACATTCGCATCACCAGAATTAAGAACTTTTCCGATGCAAGGGAAATACCTAGTCGTACCAAAATTTTTAGGCGTTTAAGTAGGGTGGTATTGAGCAAAGTAGCCCATTCTCCCTCTTTCATTCTTCGCAGGGGGATCACCTACCGCAAATCCTTGGACAACTTGTCCTTAAAACAGACAACTTGTCCCCAATTTAGTAAGCGCGATAGGGCCTTGTGGAGGCTGGGCAAGCCTTAGAGGGCAATTTGGATGAGTTTCCTTCTACCTAGAGTTACCAACCGGTTCGCC
>JBFJON010000306.1:0-3401 GCA_041617575.1 Nitrospirales bacterium
CCTTCTGAGCGACATACAAACTCACAAGACGCAAGCGAAATTCCCGGTGATGCGGATTCACGTCATTTAAAAAAGTTTCTATCAATTCAATGGCTCGCTGAGACTCTTCTGCCTCTTCCAACAGTGGCACCAATTTGACATACGCACGTTCAAAAGACGTATTCAAAACAATGGCCTGTTCAAAATGTCCCACAGCTTCCAGTTTCATATTTTTTTCTAACGCAATAATCCCCAGGTAATAATGGGCATCTGCTGAGCCTGGCACATGCTGCAAGAGCTCAAGGAACACCGCCCCTGCTTCCTGATAGTCTTTTTCCGTCAACAGCAGTGTGCCATGAGAAATATACAGTCGCTGCTCCATAGGAAATTGTCGCTCGCCTTCCTCCAACATCTGTAGGGCCCGACTATGTTCTCCGGCATCAAAGAATATTTTCGCCATTCCCAAAAACATATCTACCGTAGAAATTTTTTCGACTGGAATTTGCTGAGCCATCTCCACAGCGGCCGACATCTGAGCCAACCTAAAATGAAGCTTGGCAATACGAAATTTCAAGAAGATCGAATCAGGGTCAAAGGTCAACCCAGCCTGATAGGCTTCTAGTGCCTTGAGGCCATCGTTATCGAGTTCAGCAAGAGCACCTTCAAGAAAATGATAATAGGCCTGAGGATGGGCAGTTTCCTGAATCGTCGAAGAGGAGAATTCCTGGCCATGCAAACCAAGCTGAGGAGCTGTGCCGCATGACACAATCAGAAGTGGAATGCCTAACACGCAAGTACGGATTCGACCTAGCCAAAGAGGAAAAGGGCTCGAAAAATCTATCAATCGTGTTTTTCGCATGGAAGAATTCATCACGTTATGATATTTACAACAAATTCATTTGATCATTATACCAAACTATCTGGCTAAATTATGAAATTTTGCATACCTATCATGGAATTGAAGCGATATTTCTCCAATGGGCCCATTGCGGTGTTTTCGAATAAGAATTTTGGCGATGCCTTTTTCCTCCGTATCCGGATCATACACCTCTTCTCGATAAATAAACATGACAATATCAGCATCTTGTTCGATGGCGCCAGACTCTCGAAGATCTGCCAAAACCGGGATAGGAGGCTTCCGATTTTCCACCGCTCGGCTCAACTGTGAGAGTGCCACCACGGGAATATTCAGTTCTTTGGCCAGACCTTTTAAGGCTCGGGAAATATCAGAGATTTCCTGTTGTCGTGATTCAGAATTTCCCCGCCCCTCCATTAATTGCAAATAATCAATAATCAGAAGATCAAGTCCGTGCTCTGCCTTGAGACGTCGAGCCTTTCCTCGCATTTGCTGGACGCTGAGATTTCCCGAATCATCGATAAAGATCTTGGCATCTTGCAATTGACTGGCAGCACCCGTGAGAGCTTCCCAATCAGGCCCCTTTAATTGCCCGGTTCTGACAGCGTGAGAATCCAGATGAGCTTGGGAACTGAGCATGCGCAAGACAAGTTGGGCGCGAGACATTTCCAAGCTGAATATCCCGACGACCGCGTTGGAATGAAGGGCGGCGTACTCAGCCATACCCAGGGCCAAACTGGTCTTCCCCATACTCGGTCGACCCGCAATGATTATTAAGTCAGAAGGTTGTAGTCCTGCGGTATAATTGTCAATATCAAAGCCCGTTGGCACTCCAGTAATTTTTTCTTGGCGACTATATAATCGATCAACAATCTCGATGCTTTCCTGAAGAATACTACTGACTGGAGCGAAGGTTCCTCCCAAATGTCCTTGGGCCAGGCGAAAAATTTCGCGCTCGGCAAACTCCAGTAGCTCGTCCGTTTTGGTCGTGCCTTCGTACCCTTTCATCACCACATCAGTGGCTGTCCGAACTAAACCACGAAGCAATGATTTATCCCGAACAATTTGGCAGTGGTAACGAATATTGGCTGCACTGGGCACCAATTGCACCAATTCGGCAATATATGAGGCACCTCCTATCTGATCCAATTCCCCGGTGCCTCGCAAATAATCAGTGAGCGTAACCTGATCAACCGGCTGATTGCGTTCAGACAATCCCACCATGCTGCGATACACCATCTTATTTGCTGTTCGATAAAAATCCTCTTCCGACAAGATTTCCATCGAACGATTGAGGGCGGCATTGTCCAACAAAATCGCACCGAGTACCGATTGCTCAGCCTCTAAGTTTTGAGGAGGGACACGAACGTCAGTTATTTCAGAAATCGCCATGAATCTCCGTTTGTAACCGTTGAGGTAATTCTTGGAGAACCACTCGGGATTGCCGATTTTTTAAGAACGAATTCGAATATTCCACTAAGAGCACGGATGCAGCAGGGCCTTTTTTAAGTTCATATAGAATGACACGTGGTATACCGCGACGCCGAGCCTCTTGATCGGCCCAGGAAAGTGAAGACTTGTTCGTCCGTTCTATCCTTTCCTCAATCACACTAATACCCGCTGCGCGTAATGTCTGAGCTAGCAAAAACGCTTCCCCGGCTTGAGGCCCAGAAGTTAGCATGAGCACAGGGTTAAAACCATTGTTCCCTATTTGCCCGCCCCGCTCTAAGGCTGAAAACACACGATCCAAATCCAGGCCAAACCCTATCGCTGGCAGATCTCGACCAAACCGGCCAACCAGATGATTATACCGTCCTCCACCACCGATTTCACTGCCTAATGCCGAGGTAAAAACATCAAAGACGACACCATCGTAATAATCAAAGCCGCGAAATTCTCCAAGATCCAGCAACACATGCTGTTGGACATGGGTATGTTCCAAGTGCTGAAATACCTGTTCCAAACGATGTAATGGCTTTAGTAATTGCGCGTCTTTTCCGGCAATGCGCTTTCCCCACTCCAACACCTCATGCTGCCCACATCGTTCAGGAACCTGGAGAATGTTTCGTACCATCGTTCGAGGCAAGCGCTCAGTCGTTAAAACCTGTTCCAACCTCGGCAAATCTTTATGGGCTGCGGCCAACTCCGCCTGTTTTCTCCCGGTTGCCGACAACCCTGACCGAGATAACAGGGCCTTAAAAAATCCCACATGTCCCAAAGAAATTTTCCATTCCGGTAGACCCACAAGTTCGAATAAGCCAGCTAGCATGGTCACCATCTCGCCATCGCCCTGAGCGGTATCATTGCCTACCAGCTCAATCCCCACCTGAAACACTTCGCGATCTCGCCCCCGATGTTCCAATTCATAGCCAAAGACGGTGGTTCGATAGGAAAACCGCAGGGGAATCAATTCCCCCCCTAATCCCATGGCGACCATCCTGGCAATTTGAGCCGTCGCATCTGGACGTAACACGAGCATACGCCCCGAAGTTCTATCGGCGAATTTATAGCACTTGTCTAAGATTTCCGTAGAGAGTCCAACTGATAGGACATCAAGATATTCAAA
>JBFJON010000307.1:0-3392 GCA_041617575.1 Nitrospirales bacterium
AAATGACTGATTCCCAATCCGGCCTCTCCTTGCGCCTTCAATCGATAGCTCTCTTCATAAGCTAATGGGCGAAGATACAATGAAAACACGGACACAAGAATCGCCACACATGCGGAAAGCAGAAAAACCGCCCCTATCACCCGATAGGGGCTCACTCCAGAGGCCAAAAACGCTTTCATCTCTGAGTCAGAATGCAACCGCCCTAAACCAAGGATAATTCCAAAGTACAGAGATACGGGGAGTAACACCTCAAGAGCAATGCCAACCTTCAACACAATTAATGTTAAAAGTATGCTGGTTGAAAGAAGTGCATCCACCGCTTTGGCTAAAAAAACGATCCAACTATATCCTGCAAAGAGGACGATAAAAAGCAGGCAAACCATAATCGAAGGCTTGAGCACTTCTCGAATCAGATAGCGATCTAACATTCCACCCTTCCTCACACCACCTTTACATTTGGCATATCCGATGGTACTAATCTTTTGATGAAATCAGTAATTCTCAGCGCTGGTCAGGGCAGGCGATTACTTCCGTTAACAGAAGACCAGCCTAAATGCACAATTCCCATCCACGGTCGTTCTATTCTGGAATGGCAAATCAATGAATTGATTAAATTCGGTATAAGCCCCATTCATGTGGTCGTAGGATTTGGGGCTGCCAAAGTGGAAAAGATCTTAGCCAATCAGGACGACCATAACGCCATCCACACATTGTACAATCCATTTTATGGGCTAGCGGATAATCTCATCAGCTGTTGGACTGCCAGGAATGAAATGAAGGAAGATTTTATTTTGTTGAATGGAGATACCCTGTTCGAAAGCGCCGTCCTTGAACGTCTGCTACAAGCGCCCACAGCCCCCATCACGTTAGTGACCGATGAAAAACCCCAGTATGATGCGGATGATATGAAAGTGATTATGCGAGACACTCAGCTTGTCCGAATTGGAAAAACCTTGCCCTTAGAAAAGGTCAATGGTGAATCCATTGGCATGATACGGTTTCAGGACACCGGACCACAATTATTTTCTTCAGCATTGGAACACCGCGTTCGGCAACCTGAATCACTCAAGCAATGGTACTTGACTCTCATCGATGAACTGGCACAACAAGGCCATGTCTCCACAGTATCGATTAAAGGATTGACATGGGCTGAGATTGATAATCCCGAAGACTTACAACAAGCCGAGACCCTTCTCAAGCCTTACGCTTCATGACGGCGATTCCCGCTTTGGTCCAGACCACACCCCATTCTTTTTTAGTTACCAACAATAAACCTCGGGCTGAGTGTTTGAAATCCTTCTGCATTTCCCTATCCCAATCTCCGTTCTCGTTTCTCTACGATCTGTTCCACCAAGGCCAGGTCTTCAGGAGTATCGACATCAATCGCAGCTTCAGGGAACGGCAGAATAATTTCTTTAATTGAAAGCCCCATTCGTTGACTGAGTTCGCGGAACGCGTCTGCCAACGATAAGACTCCCAACACGTAGCGAATGAGCATCAACCATCCAAGCTGACCAATCAATCGAAACGGCCGTTTGCGCTCCCGCTCAACCTGTACCCAAAATTCTACCAATTGCCTGGCTTTTGGTGTACTCAGAAAAAATAAATTACACCCACAATAGCCTCCTCCTCGAAAGCCAATCACGGTACGTTTGGATTGTGGATAGGCTTCTGCGACCACCGAATACGGCACAAGCGCGACGGCCACATCAACCTGAGTTCGACTAGCCTCCCGTAGAAAATATTCCACCATCTCAACCGTTAACAACGCATGATCCGCGGTCGTCACAAGGAGAGGAAGATCCTCGGGGAATTGTTCTAAAAAGCCTTTTACGCTCAAACTTGGCCCTTGTTGGGGAGCCATCCATCGGACCTTTCCTGTTTCAACTAGATCCCGTAAAAATGCCTGCTCTTGCACAACTTCCCAAGAAGGTCCACACAAAACTCGTTGCGCCACCAAATATGACGCTTCGAGGGTCTTCAAAACCCTGGCCACCATTGGCATCCCACCCACTGGGGCCAACACTTTAATAGAAACTCCAACGGCCTCAGCGACGGGGTCTGGACCAGGTCTCGCGCCGGCCAAGACTAATACCGTAACTGTAAGAGACCCTGGCTCCCGTTCGCTCGGTCCATTAACCCTTGCAGGTGTCATTGGAGCGATTTCTCATACAAGCGATACGTTTTATAGGATTGGGCCCCCAGTGACTCGAGAATATGCCGCATACTTTTATTGTCTTCCAAAATCCAAGAAAGCTCGACGTGTTCAATTTTTTTTCGCAAGCCCGCCTGCCTGACAGCCTCAATCATTCCATAGGCCATGACCGCTCCAATGGGACTGGACTGAAAACGTCGTCGGACTCCCATGAGGGCAACCCGTCCTGTTTTGGGGTATGCAACCTTCAGCCGCCAGAGAATCTTGAACCACCCCCAAGGCCATAGACGCCCATCAAGGTCATGAATCACTTCATGCAGATTAGGGAACGCTACGAGCATGGCACTTGGGATCCCATCGATTTCTGCAATTTGCACAAAATCGTCCTCGACCAACAACTTCAATTGCTGACCCAATTCAGCAAACTCAGCATCGGTAAACGGCAAAAACCCCCAATTCTCAGCCCAAGCCTCTTCATAAATTTCCTTAATAATTGTTAATTCTTCCTGTAAATGTCTCCGCCGTAGCGGCCGAATCCGCACTGAATCCTTGGCCTTACTTAAAAACCTCGTGACTCCGGAGGGCAGAGGAAAATTTATCCCTAGGCAATAGGCCAACAGATCTTGTGTTTTGTGATAACCACTGGCTTCAACATGTTGCGTATAATAGGGTCGCGCATGGCCCATCATCACCATTGGAGGATCTTCATAGCCCTTGATTAACAAACCACATTCCTGATTAATAGATAAATTGAATGGCCCTTGTACAGTCGTCATCCCTTCGGCTCGAAGCCAAGCTTCTGCGGTTTGAAAAAGAGCCTGAAAGACCTCAGCAGAATCTTCCGCCTCCAACGACCCGAAAAACCCAGTCTGGGTGTTATAGCGTGATAGATGCAACTCATCGATTTGGGCACTGATCCGTCCGACGGGCACAGCCCCACGATAGGCCAACCAACATTGCCACCGAGCATGCTCAAAATACGGATTCTTTGCGGAAAAAAAATGAAGACGCTCTAAAATTAGAGGAGGAACCCACGCTGGATCTGCCCGGTACACTGCAGCAGGAAAGCGAACAAACTGTTTAAGACGGGCCTGATCCGTAGCGGGTTCAATCCGAATCAAAATGCCTGACCCCAGGTAGATCCTGACTGCCGTAGACTCGAAAAATGGGGGCAAAAGGAGATGAAGGAAGGAGGAGGTCTGAAATCAAGGGCCATCAATATCTAATGCTTCTGCTC
>JBFJON010000308.1:0-3385 GCA_041617575.1 Nitrospirales bacterium
CTTGGTGTTTTCGTTAGAACCGGCTACCCCGGCCGCCTCTATCTCCACCACCGCCATAGCCACCACCACCCGTGCGGGGGGCTTGGGGTTTGGCTTCGTTGACCGTCAACGTTCGGCCACCAAACTCCGTCGAGTTTAAGGCTGAAATGGCCGCCTGAGCTTCTTCTCCAGATGACATTTCGACAAACCCAAACCCGCGCGATTGGCCGGTGAATTTGTCGCTAATGACGTTGGCTGATTGGACCGTGCCGTGTGGTGAAAACAGGTCCGTTAATTCAGTTTGGGTCGCCGAATACGGCAATCCACCGACATACAATTTTGAACCCATGGGGCTCCTCCTTTTGAAAAAATGATATTGTCTGAGGCTCGAGAAGGATGGAACATTGGGAAGGAATAGTCCGCGGACGCTGCATTTATTAGGCGACTGAGGTCAAACACTTCCGAGGTATCTCTCGGGCGAAACAACACCGGTTATGGGCTTTGAAAATTTCATGTCTCGTCGCCAAGCCCCAAGCGATAAGTGTCTTTACATTACCACAAGAGGGAAGTTATAGATAGCTGCTGTCCAATAAAGGGAATAAAAAGTTTTCTCCTTCCACTAAGCCTTTCCCGAGTAGTTGTGCAATATCTGCTTTTTCTTCAGTATTTTTGGCCATTTGGAATTGGGGCCGTAGCCCAAAGCCATGGAGGTTCGGTGTCGGAAAAAACCCGGTATCCTACATTTAAACCAAGATTTTCCATTTGTTCCATTTGAATGGGACCATTCTTAAATTTGCCTTGGTTGAGCCAATCGTTTTTTTCCGGCTATAAACGACCTATGGAAATGGTTAGATTATTGGTTTTAGGAGCTGTGGAAAAATCAGGTTCCGGTAACCCAAAATTAAAAATTAATCTCAAACCCTTATCGAGAATCCATGCAGGGACTTATTTGTTGAATGCTTCTCCTTGGTAAGGCTTTTGCCTCGGACTGTATATATTTCATTAAAGTCTCAAACCCCAATCAGGACATAACCAGGGGAATCGAGGTATATTCAAGAGAATGAGAGGTCTTGGCACGGCTGCACAAGACCTTACAGTTGCTCCCTGACCGATCTTGCAGAAACAGGAACACTGGGTAGCGTGGTCAAGCTATATCAACTCCTGCCTATTTCCATACTTTTTCTCGTTGAAGGCACCCTATCTTCTTGATTTAACCTTGGGATTTTGGAAAATTCCTTCAACGGATTGCAGTAACGCGATAACCCCCGTTCGAACGAGGAATGCGTGAAGGGTTCTCCTTTGCACGAAGAGAAGAACGAAAAATGCCAAGGGAATTGAGACAGATGGGAGTCATAGAACGCATCGTATCGGGCCTCTGGTACCTGTTGAAATGTGGGGTCGACAACAACGAAAAAGCGAGTCCTGCTTCGGATCGAGATGGTCGTCAGATGGATCGGGTGCGCACGATCCCGTTTGTGGCCCTCCATCTCTCTTTCCTTACGGTTTTTGTTGTCGGGTGGAGCCCGATTGCTGTCACCTTATCCATGCTCAGTTACGCTGTGCGGATGTTCGCCATTACAGGGTTTTATCATCGCTATTTTTCACATCGATCATTTCGCACGTCACGTGCGATGCAGTTCCTGTTCGCGCTGATCGGCGCCAGTGCTGTGCAACGTGGGCCATTGTGGTGGGCTTCCAATCACCGCATGCATCATACCCATTCTGACAAACCTTCCGATATCCATTCACCGGTTCAGCATGGATTCTGGTGGAGCCATATGGGATGGTTCTTGTCCTATCAACAGCTGTCGATCAAATGGAATCGCATTCATGACTTTGCTAAATATCCCGAGTTGCGCTTTCTTGACCGCTTCGAAGTGGTAGTCCCTCTTGTACTGGCAATGAGTCTTTTTTGGTTTGGTCAATGGGTAGGGCAGGTCTATCCCACGCTAGGGACGAACGGGTGGCAGATGTTGGTGTGGGGTTTTGTGATCTCCACGGTGGCCCTCTATCACGGAACCTTTACCATCACGTCGCTGTCGCATCGTTTTGGCCGTCGTCGATTCGAGACGTCGGATCATAGCCGAAACAGTTTGTTACTTGCGCTGATTACTTTCGGTGAGGGTTGGCATAACAACCACCACTTCTATCCCAGCGCGGCTAAACAAGGCTTCAAGTGGTGGGAGATCGATATGACCTATTACCTTCTCAAAGGATTACAATATTGTGGTGTAATCTGGGACATTCGTCCAGTGCCCGCATGGGTGCTGGATTCTCAGAAATCTGGCGAGATGGGGAAGAACGCCGATTCCAAGAAGATGGCGATAGGACCTTCTCACTTATTGGAATGAGATTCTCTTCTGTCTAATAAAGGAGGAGATGACGCACAAACATGCAGAAGAAAACCTGATTGGGTATAACGTGTTTGGGGGTTTCCCCTATGATGAAATATGGGGAGATGCTAATGATTTCAGATGAGTGATATTGGAACTTTTGCTCTTGACGGGTTACTCGTGGTTTCGCCATTTTCGTCCATCCTTGGCCAACAGCGCTTCGGCTTCAGCTGGGCCCCACGTCCCGGCCGCATAGTTATGGATGGCATGCGTTCCTAAGCTGTCCCAGACTTTCAGGATTGGATCGACGACACTCCATCCCAACTCGACATTGTCGCTTCGCTGAAAGAGGGTGGCGTCCCCTGCCATCACATCGTGCAGTAGGGTTTCATAACCGGTGCTCGGGGCATCCCCGAAGTATTTGGCATATTGAAAATCCATATTCACATTCCCGACTTGTACTTGCGGGCCAGGAATTTTGGCCCCAAAACTCAACGAAATTCCCTCATCGGGTTGTATGCGAATGACCAGCTCGTTGGGGGTTAACCGATCCACCGGGGTCTTGCGAAACAGCATCAGCGGGGCCGACTTGAACTGAATGACGATTTCGGTCACTCTTTTGTTTAAGCGCTTTCCGGTTCGGAGGTAAAACGGGACCCCCTCCCATCGCCAACTTTCAATGAACAAGGTCATGGCGGTGTAGGTTTCTCTGAGTGATGTTGGCGAAACATTCACCTCGGAACGGTAGGGTAAGGCCTGTCCTCCGTTAAGCATTCCTGCCACATATTGACCCGCGACGGTCGATTGTAAGACCTCAATGGGGTTCATGGGCTGAATCGCGCGAAGGAGTTTGGCTTTCTCATTTCGCACCGCTTCGGGATCAAATGCGTTAGGTGGTTCCATCGCGACAAACGCCAATATCTGCAACAGATGATTGGGCACCATGTCACGCAAGGCTCCCGCATGGTCATAGTACATGCCGCGGTGTTCGACACCCAATGTTTCTGCCACGGTAATTTGCACATGGTCGATATATTGCCGGTTCCATACTGGCTCGAAGATGCCGTTGGCAA
>JBFJON010000309.1:0-3376 GCA_041617575.1 Nitrospirales bacterium
CTGCTGCCTGATCCGATTTCCCACGATTCATTCCCCAAATCGAGACATCCAATCCTAATTCCGAATCGGTAAAGGCAGGAATATAGACCGGCACCGACTGTTCATAGGCACTTTTCAGAATACCGGCGCCGGGATAATGGTCATGTAAGGTTTTGCCCAATTCTCGCGTGAGTATTTCTGAGGACAGTGGTGTCTCAGGAGTGAGACGTTTGAGAGTTTCCCCGACAACCTGTTCGACATGATTGAGATTCAACTCCATCTCTAGAGTATCGTAGACCCGGTTATAACCCTTTTCGAAAAGTTCCACATCGGTCATAGAGGGGTTGTATTTGTAATGGGTTTTGCCAACGGCTTCGGTTAGGCCATGGGCAATCAAGGCACCAGTTGAGACGACGGCTTGCACCATGCCTCGGTCAAGCATGCTGCAAATGATTTTGCCCATTTTTGCGATGGTCATGGCGCCGGAAAGCGTCATGATGATCGCGCAGTCAGGGTCCTGAATCATTTTAGAGAGAATTTCAAATGCCTCCCCTAGGCGACGGCCACCGAAAGCGGTCTTTTTCATCGCCTCTAATAGATGAGAGAAGGAGTGAATGGTTTCAGGGTCTAGTGCCTCAAGAGCTTCCAGGCCATCACTTTCCCCGTCATGGAATGTTCGTTGGGGCATTGGTTTGTTGTGAATCCTCGATGAAGTTCTTTGTGAATTATCAGGCAAGTGAAGGTCAGATGGGAGGCCAGCAAAAGCGATTGGGAGAGGTGTTATATTTTAGCAATCACGGTTTGGTGGAGCGGATGAGACTACCTTCGAACTAATCCTCTCTACGCATTGGTCGCTGAGCCTACTCCACCGGAGTGGCTACGAAAGCCGAGAGCCAGCTTTGGCGCGAAAGCGGCTAAAGCTACGGCAGACAGCCTTCCTGACAACGTCTGTTTGGCATACCAGCCAAAACCTTGGCGAAGGCTGGTGATCCCAACGGGATTTGAACCCGTGTCTGCACCTTGAGAGGGTGCCGTCCTAGACCAGCCTAGACGATGGGACCAATCATATGTGCATTCACTATGATCAATTCTTAAGGGTAATAATCATTGAAAATCTGCCGAGAATGTACCATTCCCCCAGTATCTTGTGCAATGCAAGAGGGTTAGGGACTGGGAAGTAATGCATTTGTGTTTAAGGGATTGCTGTGTCACCAAAAATAGGATTTTTCTCCTAAATGGAGGAGAATGATTGTGGGGGATGAATGGTGAGGAGGCCACGCATGAAGGGATGAATGCCGCAGTGGTAGGGATAGCGGCCAGGGGCAAGTTGGGGAAGAGTATATCTGGCGTTGGGATTCAAGAAACCGGAATCAAAGGAACATGTGTCTCCTAAACTGCAATCATCTGAAATAATAGAATGGGGTTCGTGTGTCCGGTTTTTCCAGGTGAGCGGTGTCCCCACCGCAATGGTTGTTCGGTTTGGGGAAAAGAAGGGCGGCTTAGTGAAGATTTGAATGTCACGGGAAGGTGATGCTCCTGTCATAGCCAAGCCTGCTGATAGTGAAAAAGTCAATCCGCTTAGTAAACAGACTAGGGTCTTTCTTCTAATTGGCATCATTTTTTTATCCAAAAACTGCCTGCTACTTATAACCCGTGTGGTTCAAGGAAGAGGTTCTCATGACGGTTTGATAGTCAGGAAGATCGTCCCTTTGCCCCGCTGTATAAGGACAAGAACGGAGGTTTTGGCATCCAGACTGTTCGCCAATTGTTCAAAATTTTCCAGAGAATGAATCGCTTTACGATTGACTTCCACCAGAATGTCGCCTGGCCGAATTCCCGCGCGGTCAGCAGGGGAATTGGGTTCTACCTGAGTCACCGCCACACCATTCCCCTCAGCTGTTTGCCCGGGCTTCACGGGTTCAACCGACAAGCCCGCCAACGCATGGTCGCCTTGTATAGAATCAGGGCCGGCTTTGGCCAATGATGCCACATCTTTGGGCATTTCCCCTATTGATACCGAAAGGCTGACTTTCTTGCTATTTCGTAAGACCGTCAGTGGCACCGAGGTGTTGGGGACGGTATCAGCAACCAAACTGCGGAGATGGGTTGGGTCTTTGACTTGAATTTCGTTATACGTTCGGATGATATCGCCGCGTTGGAGCCCTGCCAGTCCGGCAGGGCTGGTGCTGAAGACATCCCCCACCAGGGCGCCCTGGGTATCAGGGGCATCAAATTGTTTGGCAAGATCTTGGGATAATTCTTGGATTGAGACGCCCAACCACCCTCGAATGACTTTCCCTTGGCCGATGAGACTTTGCATGACGTGTTTTACCATCTGACTGGGAATGGCGAAGCCAATACCCATATAGCCACCGGTTCGTGAGAAAATAGCGGTATTAATGCCGATGAGTTGCCCTTGCAGATTGACCAGTGCCCCCCCTGAGTTTCCTGGATTGATGGCCGCATCGGTTTGAATGAAATTTTCGTAATCGACGATGCCAACGTTGGCGCGCCCAACGGCGCTAATGATGCCCATGGTGACCGTTTGATTCAACCCAAAGGGATTCCCAACCGCCAGTACAAGCTCCCCCACTTCTAAGGTGATGGAATCGCCCCAGGGCAAGGTGGCTAATCCGGTAGCATCAATTTTAATCACCGCTAGATCCGTTTTAGGATCGGTGCCGATCAATTTGGCTGGGAATTTTCGTTTGTCCCCCAACAGCACTATGAGTTCATCAGCTTGTTCCACAACATGATTATTGGTCACAATATAGCCGTCATCGGATACGATAACACCGGAACCCAGACCCTGTTCCTGCCGTTCACGCGGTTGCTTGAACCGGCGCTCAAATTCTTCCCCGAAAAAACGGCGAAAAAACGGATCATCCGTAAAAGGATTTTCCTGCGCTTGCGCGGTGCGTTTCGTGGCGGAGATGTTGACCACCGACGCCATTGCATCTTTGGCAACTTTGGTAAACGTCTCATTCGAAGCAAGGAGCGGCGTGGAGATTTTGACAACGGGAGGGGAATCAGAGTCGAGGGCTACTGCTGGCTGAGGCCTCGCCTTTGTAAGAGCGGTAGACGAGGTTGTCGCGGATGGGGTTTGAGAGGGAGCTTCGGAACATTGGATTTGTGTGAATCCGAGCAATCCCAAGATGAGCAACTCAATCATCCATTGCCCTGTATGTTTCTCTGTCCGACTTCCCAACTTATTCAATTCCCTCATGGACCACTCCTTATAGTGTTTAGTCGGTTGTTGCGATGCCTTTCCCAAGCCGTAAGCGTGGGGATTTACTTAAAAAAGAAAACTCAATTATATCTTACCATCTCATAGTGGGTGTGGAATACTATGTCTAGGGACGAGAGAATCAATTCTGCCCTTTACTGGGTTGGAATA
>JBFJON010000310.1:0-3375 GCA_041617575.1 Nitrospirales bacterium
CATAGGCCAATCACTCCTCCCAATACCAACATTACACGAAAGCTCCGATGGGTCGGCCACAGTGGGCCCGTAAACATGATCAGAGCAATCAACACCAATTGAGTGAACACTAACAGGATGGAAAGCCACGAATGGAATGAGTCTCCACGATTTTTGAACGAAGTCACGAATTATCCTTCATCATTAAGATCTTCCGTAAATCTTCCGACGAAAAATTTGAGTGAGTACAATGAATCTATCGACCTCAAAATTCCAAGCTTCTCTTCTGGCATCTACCAGCTCAGCCATGACCAATCTGAACAACAAACTTCAAACCTCATTCTTAAAACCAATTCTCCCGGCATTCTTCTTTTTTGCCGGGGTTACCTATGATTCTCTCACATTAACGCGCATTGACCGCCTGGTCGACAATCTCATCCTTCTCCTCTATCTCGCCGTGTTGGGCGTATTGGTGATTCTGTCCGGCCGATTTCAGCTAGGTCTCATACCTCACACGCCGGCTATGACTTCTTGGAATGCGCTTTCCCTGATCCATCGAGCTCAACCGCATTTGGCCAAAGGGCTCCAATTTCTACTGGGGGGACTCTTCAGTGCCTATGCCATTTTCTACTCCCAAAGTACTTCTTTCTCCACCACCGCGATCTTTTTGGCAATTATTGTGGGATTTCTCATTGCCAATGAATTCCTTGGCAATCGATATTCGAGTCTGAAAATGCTGGTAAGTCTGTTTGCCCTGGTCACCCTCAGTTTTTTCACGTTTTTCTTACCCGTGCTGACGGGGTGGATGAACAGTGTCGTATTTGTCACAGGAGCACTTATCACGGGAGTCATTGTTTGGAAGGTCGTTCGACTGACATTGGATGGCCTACCACATGCATCCTTTCGAACCGCCTTCACCATTAGTTTTCCCGCCTACGGGTTAGTGTTTCTCTGTATCGTGCTGTACTTTTTGAATTGGATTCCACCTATTCCTCTCTCCTTAAAGTTCGGCGGGATCTATCATCAGATTGAAAGAATTCAGGACGAATACCTCCTTACCTATGAAAAAGGTCCTTGGTACGACATTTGGAAAGAATCAAATGATCGAGTGGGAATTGATGCACCGGTCTATTGTTTCTCGTCAGTGTTTGCACCCGTCACACTCCAAACGACGATCTATCATCATTGGCAATGGCGCGACATCAAGGAACCCGCATCCTTTCTGACCACGGATCGTATTCCTATTACGATTAGCGGGGGACGTGAAAAGGGATATCGTTCGTATACGACGAAACACCGAGTCCTGCCTGGAGAATGGCGTGTGAATGTCGAAACAGAAGATGGACGCATTCTTGGACTTATGACATTCTTCGCTGAAGATAATTATTCTCCGGAACAGGTGATGACGACGATCACACGTTAAAAAAATGTTTGGCTTGTGTTAGAAAATAATCACGCCTGTCATGTCTTCCGAAAATGTTCTTCATGATACCTCATTTCTCATTTCAAACAGGTATAAAAAAAAGTTAAAAAAATTCTGGCAATAATGTCACAAACGTTGTAGTATGTTTCAAATATCAAGATGCAGAACTACCGAAACACTTCCTTGCCCAAAATTTTTTCTCCTCGCAATAACGCTACGGATTTTTTTTGTTTATCTTTCAAACAGAACAACCGAATAACTCTAGCGTGATCTCATACATCATTCATAGCTTCGTCTTTTTACATTCAACAGCTCACCATGATCATCGGTGAGACTTTACTGCGGCTTCGAGTCGCATCTATTCTGAAAGGGGGTGAGCGCATTGGCCACTAAGAAAAAGGCTTCAAAGAAGAAAGCGCCGGCTAAGAAAAAGGCTTCTGCCAAAAAGAAGGCACCGGCTAGGAAGAAAGCCCCAGCTAGGAAGAAAGCTGCCACCAAAAAACGGTAGAATCTTCAGTTGGGTTTAGGAACGCCGGATGGGGCTTGCTCCATCCGGCGTTTTTTTTCGCTAGCATCCCTTTCCAAACCCATGACCAAGCGGTATTTCCATCCATCAAACCTGCCTATCGTCCTCCCTAGATCCATAAATTAATCAGACAGGGTTCTGATTCGTGGTTTCTCTTGACGACACTGACATTCACCTGGAATGATCGAAAATTGGAGAAAATATCGAGTTAATTTTTTGTGTTCTTGTTTGAGGGAAGGATCTAGCCATGTCACATATGATTGTTACCATTTTGATGATGCTCACATTTTGCCACCTGGGATTCGGATTTACCTCTCCATCCGCCTGGGGCTCGGATTCCCCAACCAGCCCGTCTCACACGTCCGCATCGGCCATGCAACGACAAGCTGACCAGGAATTGGCTACCCTTCGAAACAAACCCGAAGAATTCCGCACGTTGATCACTGGGGTGCAAATCTTCTTGGGACGTTTTGGGTATGGGGTTGGACCGTTTACCGGAAAGCTTGATGATGCCACCAAACAGGCGTTAACCGCCTATCAAAAAAAGACCGGCTTGTCTGTAACAGGGGACATCAACTTTGAAACGTTGCAACGTTTAACCGAAGATGATCAGGTCCTCAATCGGATTGTTCCGTATCTCCCTGCGTTGCAGTCTCGCAATGAAGAATGGGAGAAATGGATCGATGTGCAGGGCAGTTGGATGTTAAAAGAAGGCAATACCGACGATGTTTTGCATACCTCTCGAATTACGTGCATGCACAAATTTCAGCGATGTATCGATTCCACCGCCTCGCTAGTAAACGGAAGCGCGCCCCACCTGAATGTCCATACCCATGTGTATGACGTGAAGGAGTGGGATGACAATAAAATTGTTTCTCTACCCTATGATGGGGAAGCCTGCGCCATTAGCATCCTTCGTATCTCGAAAAACCCACTCGTGGTGACCCGATTCGTGACGCTCCAGGGAACTCCTGGACCGTGCGCCAAAGTGAAAGCCGAAGACCGCCAATATGTATTGGATGATGGTCCAAAAATCTATCAAGTTTTGAAGCGGAAAAAATCTGCAGCGATCCAACAAATCTTGCAGGTGGTCAAATAATTCATTGAGAAGAGGTCTCCTTTAGCCCTTCCCGCGGTAGACCCATGAGAAGTAAAGGCCAGCCACGGCAATCGTAAAGAGTTGAATGGTTTGAAGGACCGGGCTGCGCTGCGCCCCTTCTGACGGAGGGGAGAGAATAAAATGAAAGCCCAAAAACTCAGGGGTTTGGTCCAGCGGAGTTTGCCACGGGGGAAAGAGCACCGCCAGGATGAGTAACCCGACCATAATATAGAGAACCCGAAGATTCAGCGGCTCTTGTTTGGGTTCCGCCTCAGATTTTCGATCTACCCGATTTCCACATTTTGGGCAAAATCGGCCTTTCAGTGTGAGTTCATATCCACAAGACGG
>JBFJON010000311.1:0-3362 GCA_041617575.1 Nitrospirales bacterium
CAGACTAAATCTGATGTATTCTGTGCTTGTAAGGACAGAATACGTCCTGGAAGAAAATGTCTACACTAGTCACCATTTGTTCGTCCAATATCTGAATGCTGAAATCTTAGTTTTTACAAGCAAGAAAACTTAAATCGGGAGAGGAAGAGCCTTCCCTTTGTACCTGCCCATTTAACTTATTCATGCATACTCCGGTTCGTTTCCCCTTTTCCATTTGATATTACATCCTGCGCTGGGGCGTTGCCGACTGTTAACGGGCTGTCCCGCTAGCACCGCATCGAGGGCCGCACGTAAATCCAGACCCGTTACTGGCTTGCCATTGCCTGGTCGACTCTCATCCAGTTGACCACGATAAACCAGGTGTCTTTGGCGATCAAATACAAAAAAATCTGGTGTGCAAGAGGCCGTAAAGGCTTTGGCAACAGCCTGTGTTTCGTCATAGCAGTAGGGAAACCGCCAACCCAATTGTTCGGCCATTTCCTTAAGCCGCGGTGGCGCATCAGCAGGATAGCCGCTGACATCATTGCTACTGATCCCCAGAATTCCAAGATCCTTCTCTTGGTAATCTTCCCCTAACTTCGTCAGTTCGTTTTGCACATGCACGACATAAGGGCAATGACGGCAAATAAACATCACAAGTAACGCATGCTTCTCTTGAAAGGTTTTAGGAGAAATAACCTTCTCTGTGCGAACATCCGGCAGAGCGAAATCTGGCATTGAGGTTCCTAAGGCAAGCATCGTTGATTCTTTCAACGCCATCACAACCTCCTTTGCGGAATCCTTACCACAAATTGAGCAAAAAGTTTAAACCACGAATTCTCCGGTCAAGACAGCCAGTAGGACTAGTCTGCTGTTGTGAAAATGAAAGGTGTTATTGAGAATCCGACGGAGAGTACTGTGAGGATTGTTCTTGTTTCCAAGTCCGAAAGCGTTTCATTAATTCCTCCTTAACATGAGCTGGCACTGGCTCGGAAGGCAGTTTTCGCAGGGTCGCTACCGTATATTTCATTTGGCGCAAGTAGTTTCGACAGGCAAAGCACAAACCTATATGCATCTGGAAACGAAGGCGCTGAGTGAGCGTCAAAGAGCCTTCCAGATAATCGGTAATCAGCTCAGCGGTTTGCCGGCAGGTGAAATTGCCGGCCATATAGGCCATAAGTTGTTGTTTGAAATTCCTATCCATTACAGCGACGTATTGCCTCCACGTACATACGGATCTAAGACACGACGCACTTTAGTGCGGGCCCGGTGCAACAAGACACGCTGGTTAGTCTCGCTTATCGAGAGAATATTACACACCTCCTCGGCACTAACCCCTTCAACATCCCGCAAGGTAATGACCTGTCGCTGATTGTCAGGCAACCCGTTAATGGCCTCCTCAATAGCCATTCGGCATTCCTTGGACAACAAAACACGTTCAGGTGTATCCGGTTCCCAACCTTGCGGGGGATCGATCCAGTGTCCTTTTCCGGATCCTTCCGCGACGAAAAGCGAATCTTTCAGTGAAGAACCTTCGTCCCTTTCGGAATCCGAGCCAGCTAATCCAAGCGGCTCGTAGCGTCGCTCTCGTATGCCTCGAGTCTTCGCTCGATTTGTTAAGATGCGAAATAGCCATGTTTTAAAGGATGAGCGACCCTCAAACCGACCGATCCCTTCCAACACCCCCATCCAGGTTTCCTGCACCACTTCTTCCGCCACCGCCCGGCTAGGCACATAGGCCATGGCTAATCGCAACAACGAGCCAGAATAAGAATCCATCACCGCACTAAACACCACTTCATCACCCCGTTGAAGAGCCTGCACCAAACCAGCTTCATCAAGCTGAATAGTTTCCTGCAGATTCGGAACCGCCAACACCAGGAGTAGACGGGGAGGCCATAGCCACACACAGAAAGTCATGCCGGAGATTATCCATTGGATGACTGTGATAATCAAGAAAGAAACGACGGAAAAGAAAAAGCAAGATTAGGGAAATATGCGGGCTTTAGGTATCTTGGAAGATTTGGGCAAGAATGCCTGTACGGGTGGTGGTTTTGGTTTTCTTCAGTAAATGTCGAACATGTTCTTTTACCGTATGTTCACTAATGTCCAGATGTCGGGCAATTTCTTTATTCGTCCAACCCTCACTGATGTATTTCACAATTTCTACTTCCCGATCAGTCAAACGGAAATGCCCTTTGGCTTGATCAGGAACAATACGCCGCTCCCGACCAATTTTTTCCATGAGAATCAACATGCAGGCTTCATCGCTTGGGGAATGGGGAGCCAACGGAAACCCACGCAATAACACCGGAGCTTGTAAATCTCCAGTCACCCGCCTTAATTCATGTTGTCCTTCAGATTCCTCTGGGTCTCCACTTTCTAATAAATTTCGAAGAGCCACGCACAAATCCAGAATTTCTTTTGGCAACACTTCCTGTGCTCCCGCTCCAAACCGCGCCCCAATGATCTGACGGCTCAACACTTCAGCTTCGGCATTCATAAAGAGGACATCACCCGTTCCCGCAAATAACATGACACCCGGAATTGAGCGTCGCTCTGCAATGGCTTCTAGACGAGTCAACCCACCGCCATTACTGCCGTTTGGCAGAGTAGAGCAAGGAATTCCAATCGATCGCCGACTCAAGACCTACTCCATCTAAACAGTTTGAAATTCATAAAAAATGTCCGGGACAGTTAAACCCGTTGAATGCTTTTGGGCAACCAAACCATTATGAAGCTATTTCGGATCTTGGCAGGAAGAACTTAAATAAACGAAGAGAGAAAAAAGAGAAAACACGAGGACGGGCTCGCAAACAGGAAAAGCCACGAAAGCAGAATGAAATCGGGCTTCTTCGTCATTCCCGACAGAGTTAAGGGGGAATCCATCCGCTCAAATCATTCCCGACATCGTTTATCGGGAACCTATCTTGGTTTCCTTTCGAATGGATACCCGCCACAAACTGCGGGCATGACCGAAGGGAAGATGGATACCTGCCACAGACACGCAGGTATGACAATAGTCAGATGGATCCCTCCCTACCACCTGAGGGAGGGCGAAAAAGGTTGCATAACTCTTATTACCACAAATGCTTTTATGCTGAAGGGCCACCTAAGGAAGGGTCGTTACACACATCTTTCAAAAGCGTGAGCTTGTCAGCGTGACATCCGCGTCAGCCCAAGCTTCTTCAAATTCTTGTTGTGCAGCTTTGGCTTCATCCAGCTTCCCCTGAGCTTTGAGGCTTTTGGCAAGACCAAAGAGTGACCACCCATTTTGTGGATGGGTAAGAAGATCATGACGGTACACCTGCTCGGCCTCGTTGGGCTTTCCCGCTTCAAGCAACACCGCGCCCAAAACCTGGCGTGGCGGTAGGTACCAATCC
>JBFJON010000312.1:0-3358 GCA_041617575.1 Nitrospirales bacterium
CGATCAGGTCGGCGGTCTGCCACATAGGAGAGATCGGGACCGATATTGGCGCCATCCCCATGAATACGGTGACAGCTTTGACATTTGAATTGCTCCACAAGGGCCATGCCTCGCGCAATGGAAGGATCCGTTCTCGGAACGGCGTACAGCTGTTTGAGAGAAATGCTCAGCAAGGTAAACACGATGACCAGAAATCCAAGCCCGACTCCAAGCACGACGGGTCGGGAGGACGGGTGACGTTCTGGGTTTCGATCCACAAAAGGCAGAAGCAGCAAACCGATAAAAAAAAGTGCTGGAAGAAGCCAAGTCACTAGACGCCCTAATTCTCCTGGAGCATATTTCAGCAGTTGATAAAAAAAGAGAAAATACCATTCCGGGACTGGCACGAAGGAATGATCGGAAGGATCGGCTTTATCGGCGAGAGGTAATTCCACCATGATGGCCAAGGCGGCAACTACCAGAAAGACTCCAAACATGACCACCGCATCCATATAGACCTGACGCGGATAAAAGGTCTCGCTGCCCTGCCTAGCCCGTTGTTCGTCATGGGGACCGGCGGGCCCTACCCTTCGAAGTATAAATATGTGGAGCATGATTCCGAACACAATGATCGCTGGAAGAAAAGCCACGTGAATGCCGAAAAATCGTGAAAGGGTGAGAGCCCCCAACGTTTCTCCCCCTCGCAGAACGCGGACGATGAAGTCTCCGACAAAGGGCACGGCACCAACCATATTAATGCCGACCTGGGTCGCCCAATAGGCATTCTGATCCCACGGAAGCAAATAACCGGTAAAACCAAAGGCCAACATGAGAGCCAGCAGGACCACCCCAACGATCCACATCATCTCTCTCGGGCGTTTGTAGGCTCCGTCAAAAAACACTTGAAGCATGTGAAGCCCGATAGCCACCATGACCGCAGAGGCGCCCCAATGATGAAGGCCTCGGACAAACCAGCCGCCCCAGACCTCCTGCTGAATATATTGGACGGTGTCATAGGCGTGATCCGTGGCGGGCACGTAATACAGCATCAAAAACATGCCCGTCAGGGCCTGAAGGCAAAACAGGAATAAGGTGGCGGAACCAAAGACGTAATTCCAGCTTGCCCCTCCGGGAATGGGTTCGTTGAGCAGAGTTTGTTCCAGGGGTTTCAACCTGAGGCGTTGGTCAATCCACTGATAGATGCGAGAGGCCAAAATTAGAGTTCCACCTTTTTAGACAGTCCGGTTTTGAATTCTTCATACTTGACGTAGAGTTGACCATTTTCCACCTTGGAGGGAAGCGTATCCAATGGGCGGGGAGCGGGTCCAGCTTTGACCGCGCCATCAATGTCGTAGATGCTCCCGTGACAGGGGCATTTAAAGAGGCGATCCTGTTGGTCCCATCGATAGCCACATCCTAAATGGGGGCAGATGGGGGAGTAGACAGTGATCTGCCCATCGGGCCGTTTGACGGCCCATGTGCCTTTTCTGACCTGACTTTTCTGCCAACCATCTTTCACGGTCGTGGTGTAATCCAAGGCCTGCGGTTCATTAACCGTTAGCTGGTCGGCCTTCCCCAATGACACCCAGCCTTCATCGCGTCTCCCAAAAGCCGGTGAGATGACATATCCGACGAAAGGAATAGCCAGAGAAATTCCAATCAACGAAGACAAAACCATGATGGTTCTGACAAAGAATGAACGGCGGGTCCCCACCGGGGTTGATAAGCCTTCTTCCATCTTAATGGTTCCTTCGGAATAGTGTGGTGACGAAAATATTGGATCGTGTGTCTGGAGAATTTGTAACGTTTTTCAATATATTAAATTAACACAAAGCCTGTCTAGATTTTGTGGATGGAGGGTTGTATCTGGCTGTTTATTTCAAACCAAGAATGAAATGAAAATGAATAGATAAAAAAAAGGGCCGGCTTTCTCAAAGATTATGCGGGACAGACATTTAATAAAAGTCTATCAGGAAAGGCCTAATAATCAAAGATGCTCTACAAGAGAGTCAGCAGTGCTCCAAGGAAGTAACGGAATATGGCGGGGAAATGGTTTTAGGTTACCAGTACCGGACGGGGCCGGTATCGAGGTGAATGAATCCTTGGCGTCGATAATAGCCTACTCCCCCTCGTTTGAGTTTTACTGCAGCTCGCCGTACCTGGGAAAGTCGAACACCGGGGATCGCAAAGTCCACGGCTTGTCCTGTGGTATGCAAACTATTCGGGGCTGCACCTCGGCCAAGCCGGATCAACAGATCATTGTATGAGGGTGAACGGTAGGCTGAGTAAATACGAATTTCTTTCCCTTTTCCCACTAACTTCTCCACCTGATTCACGTATTCCAACAACTGAATGTCCATCCCACAGGTCTTATTCGAGTGAGGACAACGTAAGACATAGTTGATGTCTTCCAAGGCTCCTTGGTCGTATCGACCAGATCGATTCCGATACTTCACCAAAAGCCGTTCTTTCGTATTCACGTTATACAGATGAAATCGGCCTTCCGGGAGAGAACCCGCTACGGCCAAATCAGGAAACACCAAACGACTGCCAAGAAGCATCATTCCAGCAAATGACGTCTTGAGAAAAAACCGCCTTGTCCAAAGTGCCTGTGCCTGTTGGGACATCATAAAGCCCTCCGAAAATGATTTGTTGGGGAGAAAAGGGAAGAGAAAAAATAGAAAGATTGGCAGGCTTTTACCAAAAATAGGGTAAAAGGGCAACCTGCACATTAGGATACCTGAAGCTTGCCGATGCCAAACCCAGAAAAAATTGTTCTTGGTTATTCTTTTTAATGCAGGTGATTGGTTGTTTGGGATAGTGTGGAGTCAAATGCTCGCCGAGAATATGACGAACCTTGCGATTCCTTTGACATTTGAGAAAAGATGAGGAAAATAAAAAAGTCTTTTCCTGGTTTAATTTTAGAAAGTTTTTCTTTGTAGGTGATTCTTATTTTCGTATATTTCTCCTAATGTTGAAAAAATTAGTACGATTCCCTTCTCAGGCTTGAGGTTAGGTCGGGAGATGGGTGAATGCCCCAATTAATTAATACCAAACTGGACAACGAGAATTCCCCCATAAATTCAGCCTATTGCTAGCCGGCAAAATATAGACCAGTTGGTAAAAATGTATTCCCCAAATTTTGTGGATAACATGGTGGTGGCAGAGGTGTTCAGCTTCAGATCACGAGGATTGAAAGAGAGTTGAGCTTTTTGCCTATATTTTAGGCATAGTATGTAAATATTTTATTACCACCCTATTTTGTGGTGTGGAATTTTTGGCATGGTCGTAAAGGTAGAAATCTGTTTTTTTATTGACATTCCTTTTTTCATTTGATCCCTGAAGACAAATGACCGTTATCAAAATAAGGTTTTTAATA
>JBFJON010000313.1:0-3352 GCA_041617575.1 Nitrospirales bacterium
ATTTTGGCAAAGTTCATCTTGCGGGTGATGGATACGATGATCGAAAATTAATGAAGAAGTTGGGGTACAACTATTGGTTCACATTTGCTGATTGGGTTGATCTTTGTAAATTGCTGCAAAAACACTATGCAACATCTGATACTCGAATCCTGACTCCCCACGACGAGTTTGTCGGGATTATGCAAACAAAAAATTGGTGCGGAAAATTTAGACGTCGCGAAATGCAACATGACGAGGTGATCACTGACAAAGCTATTGAATATATCCGCAGCACCAACGATTTTTTCGCAGTAGTCAGTTATTATGGTCCACATCCACCTTATGCGGCACCACCACCCTTTAGTGAGATGTATGATCCTGTTGACATGGTGCCTCCTATTACACTTGGTGAGAGAACAGAAGATGAATGGAGGCGAATTAAATCTCAATATTTCGGTTGTATCTCTTGGATCGACGATAATATTGGACGTTTGCTACAAGAGGTTTCGGATGACACAATAGTAGTGTTTACTTCTGATCATGGCGATATTTTGGGAGATCACGGATTATTCTCGAAAGGCTTTTTCGGTTACGAAGGAAACACCAGAATACCGTTGCTGATTCGAGCACCAGATTTGGTTAAGCGGACGTACGATCATATCACCCAGCACATTGATATAGTACCCACTCTTTTGCAACTATTAGGCAAAGAAATATCCAAACAAATTCAGGGAAAACCATTGCTTTCCGCCGTAAACGGAAATATACCCGCCAATAAGTTCGCTCTGAGTATGGTAGGTGATGATCCAAAAGTGAAGATCTTGCGGGTTGATGATACCAAATATTGGATACGTGGTGATGATGAGTGGGTGTTTGATCTCTCGAGGGACCCACAAGAATTGGAGAATATTTCCGATACCGAAAGACTTGTGGTGATGCGAAAAGAACTGATTAAAGCTATGATCCTTGCGGAGGATTGAATCTCCGCAAACTAGTTCGGCGACGCCCAAACTGGGGTCTTGGGCCTTGATGTCGTCAGCCCTTTTTCTTACGTCATTGTTTGGCTGGCTCAGCGTCAAATTTGCCAGTGGAGCCGAGACCACCTTCCCCTCGTTTAGTTTCGCTGACTTTCCCTTCGATGATTTCCGGAGCGAGCACTGGTATCAACATAGCCTGGGCGATCCGTTCGCCGTGAGTTATGACCATTTTGTCATCTCGGGTGTTATGGAGAGCCACGAATAACTCACCTCGATAATCCGAATCGATGACACCAATGTTGTTGGCTAGAGTAAGCCCTTGCGATCCAATAGATGATCGGACAGCAAGAATGAGAACACAATCTCTTGGAAATTCAACACGCCAGCCAGTTGGGACAGCGATGATATCACCCGGCATGAAATCGAGAATTCCGTCTGCATTGGGCGGTATCTCCTCACGGTTGGGGCCATTACCGGTGATAAGGGCGACTCTGGTAAGGCACGCCTTTAGGTCGAAAGCGGCAGCACCGGCTGTTTTGTATTGGGGCAGATTAAAATCATTGCCTGAATATCGTTCAAATTTGATTCGCATCTTCTTGTGATTCTTCCTTCTCAATTAACAAATATTGTTGATGAGGCTCCCATGTAATTTCACAATCGCCGCATCGCATTTCATGTTCAAAATGAACACCCTGTCGCCAATTTCCTTTTCTTTGGCAACATGGACAAAAGTGTGTTGCATCCACCAATTGGACAGTGCAAGTGAAATCAATTCTCACCTTAACGTCAGAATATGCCTCGATTAGTTGAGCATTACTCATACTGCTACGGGTGCCGGAATTGCGGGAAGCGGATTGTATAGCCTGATTTTGATATCTTCATATTTAAAAGCTTCGATATCTTTCACAGCTGGGTTCAACCACAGAGTAGGTAAGTCCCGCCGTTGATCTTTGCGTTTCAATTGTTCGCGGACTTGATGCATATGGTTGTTGTAAATATGCAGATCGCCGTAGGTGTGAACGAAAGTGCCGGGCGTCAATCCACAAACCTGGGCCAACATATGGGTCAACAGGGCATAGGATGCGATGTTAAACGGAACACCCAAGAACACATCACAGCTTCGTTGATAAAGTTGACAAGAAAGCATACCGTTCCCAACCCAGAATTGAATCAGGGCGTGGCAGGGTGGGAGCTTCATTAGTCCATTTTGTAGTGGATTCCAGGCACAGATCATTATGCGGCGACTGTCTGGATCATTCTTAATGAGATCCACAACTTCGAGAAGTTGATCCTTGCCTTTGTCCATACCATTTCGATTGTCGTCCCACTGGTACTCGCCACCAGCATTGGGTTCACCAACATCCCAAATTCTGAATTCACCGTAATGCTCACCAAACCGCCGCCACTGATATCCATAAACGGGGCCAAGTTCACCATCCTCATCAGCCCATTCATCCCAGATGGTCACTCCGTTTTCGCGAAGATATCCAATATTGGTGCTGCCGCTGATAAACCATAAAAGCTCGTGGATAATAGACTTGGTGTGGAGTTTTTTAGTTGTGAGAAGAGGAAACCCTTCCCACAAATCGAATCGCAACTGTCGCCCGAAAACGCTCAATGTGCCTGTGCCAGTTCGATCCGTTTTTTCCACTCCGTTGTGGAGAATATCTTCAAGAAGTTCTAGATACTTGAGCATTTTCTCCCTTTGTCTGTTGATCGTACCAGCAAGCTAGATATCCATTAGCGAAATCTTCGTTGTCACTACAAAGTGGGCACGGCGTTGGATGATTTGGGTCTGTTGATTTACGGTACGGGGTGAAACACAAAATACAAATGGTAATCTGCGTTGGTAAAGCACGATTAATCTTTAGCCAGTCCATGCCTTGCTTCTACAGCCAGAATATCACACCGTTCGTTATAATGATCACCATCGTGGCCTTTGACGAATTTCAAATTGATTCTTTCGTGTTTGATCACTTCGTCGTACAGCTCTTCCCAGAGGTCGCGATTGAGGACTGGCCCGTCTCTGCGTTTCCAACCTTTTCTTTGCCAGTTAATTATCCAACCGGGCTTCTCTGGTTTGCCTTTTCTCCAGGTGCCAAGACCACCTATTACATACTTACTGTCGGTGTAAATAGTAACTTCGCAAGGTCTGTTTAATCTCTTCAAGGCTTCCAATACCGCAGTCATTTCCATTCTGTTATTGGTAGTTTCTGCGAGACCGCCTGTTATTACCAACTCCCGTTTTTTGCCGTTCTTTTTGTACAATAGAATTGCAGCCCAACCACCGGCCCCAGGGTTGGGAGAGCATGCACCATCAGTGTGGATCGTTACCCTATCCATTATTCGAGTTAAATACTGGAACTACTCTTGAGGCGAATTTACGGTAACAAGGA
>JBFJON010000314.1:0-3336 GCA_041617575.1 Nitrospirales bacterium
GGTGATTACCGTACATTGTGATTCTCGGTCACCATCGTCATAGAACAAAACCACCCAGTCTCGAGTTTTTCCCTTTTGGTGCGCTCTGGCGGTATTCGAGAATAAAGCCGTGTAATGGCGCTGGCCGCGTTGGGTATGCAAAACAGGAAGCCAGGCCTCTCCCGTTGGATTAAAGCGACGGGGTGCAAACTTATGGAGTTTGTTGGCTGCAGCCTTTTCGCGGTACTCACGGTCAACATCAAGTAGCTCCTCGATAGAAGGAACTATCTTTTCCGCTGTTCCCCGCCTTACCCTGATCCGTCCCAGTCGTTCAGCTAAACTGGCAATGATCCCGGAATGTCGCTTTTCGCCAATTCCAGGTTGTCGAATTAATCGACCGTCATGAGCGGCAATCTCTAACTCCTCCAGAGTGTCAATTTCCAAATCGTGGTGCAACCGGTCTGCAAGTTTTTTCCCAATCCCCGGAACAGACGCTAAGAGGGAAACGGGCTCCGCTTCGCCACGTAACCGCTCCAGCATGGGCAGTTTTCCGTTCAGAATCAATTCCCGGATGGCTCGCGACAGGCTTTCACCAATGCCAGGGAGTTTCTGGAGTCCGTCGACTCCCTCGGCATGAAGGATGTCGTTGACAGGCCTCTCCAGTTGTTCGAGTGTTTGGGCCGCATGCCGATACGCTTGGGCCCTGAAAGGATTACTCCCTTGATCATGGAGGAGCTCAGCCACTTCTTTGAGTCGATGAGCTATTTCCCTGTTGAGAGCCGGAATCATGGCGCCTTATAGATCCATCCCAAATAAGAACCGAACGAGCAAAGTTCGCACTGTTATCTCTTTAACCGGCATATATTTAAAGGGCATATCTAGAGGCGGGGTAAAACACCTCACTAAATATAATCGCGTGGTATTTTCTCGTCCCAGCTTGTGCAATACACGCGTTTATCGCCCTCGTAGGCATCCAGATCGGCCAGGATATGAAAGTGTGCGGGGGTAGAGGTGAGAACGGTGCGGGTCACGGTCTTTACAGACCAGTCTTGACGTTTGAAACTGCGGATACAGAGGGTTTCGCCTCTCACCGATGAAAAATCATCTGCCTGATAGGTATAGGTTTCCACCGTTTTGTTCTGCACCTCGAGATCAATTGCTTCCAGCCGATAAATTCCCTTATCGTTTATAACTTCTAAGGTGGATTCGTCTTTGGCCAAATCCCGAATGACCCGCCAATTGTGGTGTTCTGGTTCAATCATCCTCTTGGCAAGAGGGGGTGCCCCTTCCGCTTCACCAAAAGCAGGAAGTTGTGCATCCAATTCCCCCGACCGTCGTATAGGCAACTTCAAGGTGCTTACCCCGCCATAAATGGTGAGGCGGACGGGTTCTGGGGGTGGCCAGGCCAAAGGCCAATAGGAAGTCGAAAGAGAAAGGCGCAGTCGGTGCCCTCGAGGAAAGACCTGTGCGATATCGTTCAGCTGCACTCGGACCCGATACCGTTCTTCCGGTTTGAGGTGTTCGGGGTTTTCGCTACTGTTCCGATGAGTGAGATTCAATAACCCATAGGTGACCCGTGTCGCTTTATCATCCTGAGCCACATCAGATAGACGGACCGCAACCATGGCAATGAGTTTATTCGCTTGTAGATCAAGCTCGACAACCGGCGCTCCGAGAATTTCCAATGGTTCTTTGAGAGGCGCACTATCGAAGACCAGGGCACCCCCATCTTCTTCCCGTTGATCATGAGCCAAGTCTGGTCCAGCCGCATAGGAACACCACTTGCCGGCGAATAACCCCACACTGAGTGGAGATTGAATCGTCAACGGTCTTTCGGGAATTGCCTCATCAGAATCGACAAGTCTCCCCCTCACCAAAGAATACGGATGGTTCACAATAGAGGATGAAGGCCACGCAGCTTCACCTATCCAATGTCCAGGACGTTCGTGATAATAGGTAGTGGGAGGAACACTCTCCTGCATCCAAACCCGCAGCATCGGCTCTTCCATAATTCCCGTCTCAATCCCTTTCAACCATCTGTCCCACCAACGCAATGATTCCTGAAGAAAGCCAATGGCGGGCCCGGGAACACCCAAGTGGGGATATTTGTGACCCCAGGGCCCAATGAGACCTTTACGGGGACCCTTGAGATTCGCCAGAAGTCGAAACACCGCATTGGAATAGCCATCAGTCCAACCGCTCACCGCAAATACAGGACACGTAACTGCCGAAAAGTTTTCACAGATTGATCCTTGTTTCCAGTAATCATCACGCCGCTGATGACGAAGCCAGGTGTTCAGCCATAAACCACTGCCTTTTAATCGTTCCAGCCAGAGTTCCTTCCATTGCTCACCGATCAATAATGGATCAGGAGGACAAGAATTATAGGCAAACATCGTGGAAGCCCATGAAAGGTTATCGCCCAAGAGGCACCCACCCATATGATGGATATCATCCGCATATCGATCATCGGTTGAACAAACAGTGATTATGGCTTTCAGTGCTGGCGGGCGATGGGCAGAAACTTGTAAGGCATTAAATCCACCCCAGGATATCCCCATCATACCGACGGAACCACTACACCAGGATTGTTCAGCAATCCATCCTAAAACCTCTAAGCCATCCTGCTGCTCCTGAGCCAAATACTCATCCGTCAAGACTCCTTCAGAGTCACCGCTTCCTCGCAAATCAACACGCACGCAGGCATAGCCATGACCAGCAAAATAGGGGTGCATTATCGAATCGCGGTAGGCTGTACTATCGCGTTTTCGGTAGGGGATATATTCCAAGATTCCAGGAACCGGCTCCGCCTCAGCAGTCTTTGGGAGCCAAATTCGGGCAGCCAAGCGAACACCGTCAGACATGGTAATCCAGACGTGTTCAATTTCTCGAATTTGGTGAGGAGATGTGACAGTCTTCAAGAAATGTCCAATTCTGACGCGTTAATAAATTACTATTTTACTTCTGCGGTTATTTAGAGAATTCGAACTTCAAGTGTTCAAGGCATTTTCGATGATTTTCCAGAAGCTCATGCTCATTGTTTGCCCCCATACAGACATATCCTAACTCGTAACTGTAACTTTCTTGATTGGGTAAATCCGAAGGCCTCATTCCCTCTTTCACATGAATGTTGATTAACGTGCCTGGAAAGAGTTCTTTGACTTTTTGAGCCTGTTTCTGATCCGGAACGCACTGTAACACACCGTCTTCATGTGTACGGAGGAAAAATTTGGCGGCGCAATGGAAGTCACCTTTTCTTTTTGGAAAATTTGGCTTATTCCCAAGGGCAAGGTCAATCATCACCTCGTGATGGGAAGCCCCATCGACCTTTAGGAAGACATCGCAATGCGATTGGGA